>DATAWG010000051.1 GCA_036267355.1 Pirellulales bacterium
CTGTCGAACGTCCTCCAGTCCCGCGGAGAGGATACGTGTCTTGCTGCCATTCATCGGCTGTCACTCCAGAAGGTCGTGTGCGGACAGCCCACGGTAGCACACGCCTCAAAACGGTTCATACACGCTTGCCGGAAGGACACGATGCACTCCGTCGGTCGCTTCTGGCATTACCGTTTCGGCACTTAGTCGGATTGCCCTAAGGCCGTCAGGCGACTCGATCGCGCTATGTAAGCGGCGAGGCTCAGTGGTTGAACAAGAACTCGCGTGAATTCAGCACGGCCCAAAAAACGTCTTCCAGGCCGGCTTGCGGGTTCTCGGCTTGGGCGACGATCGCGGATAGTTTCTGCGATTCATCGGGCGTCGGCTTGCGCGCGAGGCAGCGGACGTAGATCGCCTCGATCACCGATCGGGCAGGCAGTTTTTGGTCGAGCATGCGCTTGACGATGCCCCCTTGCGAAATTTTGCTCTGCACCGTCGGGCCGTTGAGCAAGTGGAGGGCTTGCGAGAGCGTCGGCTCGGTCTTGGCCTCGGCGGCGCACACCGTGTCGCGCGGGGCTCGGCCAAACGTGGTCAGAAAATAGTCGCTCGTGCGGCCGTCGGCGATTTGCACGGCCCGGCTCCCCAGCGGCAATCCTTGAAACTTGTCTTTCGTTTCGGTGACTTCCGAAATGCAATCCAGCAGCGTTTCGGCGGGAATACGGCGAACGATGGCGTGGGCAAAATTCGCCTCGTCGTGTTCGTTCGAGGCGTTGCGCTGCGACGAGCGCTGATAGGTCTGCGAATTGCAAATATCGCGCACGAGATGCTTGAAATCGTACTTGTATTCGATCAGCTTCTTCCCCAGCGCTTGGAACAATTCGGGATTGCTCGCCGGATTGCTCACGCGGATATCGTCGACCGGCTCGATAATTCCGCGGCCGAAGAAGTGCGACCAAACCCGGTTCGCGATGCTCGTGGAGAAATACGGATTCTCGGGCGAGGTGAGCCATTCGGCCATGACCGTGCGGCGATCTTTGCCGGCCACGTCGGCCACCGGGCCGCCCAAAAATTTCGGCGGCATCACTTTTCCGGTCACCGGATGCGACACTTCCCCGCCGCCGCTATTGAAGATCACCGTTTCGCGATAATCTTCGGCTTGCTTGCGACCGATCTGCGAGAAAAAGGCCGCAAAACTGTAGTAGTCGTTCATCGTCCAGCGATCGAACGGATGGTTGTGGCATTGGCAGCATTGGGTGCGGATGCCCATGAATTGCTGGGCCACGTTTTCGGCCACCTTGAGCGTGTCGCGCTCGGTCTGATAATAGTTCGTCGCGGGGTTGCGGAACGTTCCGCCGTTGGCGGAAAGCAGCTCGCGCACCATTTCATCCAGCGGCACATTGCCAGCGATCTTGTCGGTAAGCCAAGTGTAGTACAACAACATGGCTTTGTAGCTCACGTCGTTGTTCGATTTGATCATGAGCAACTCGGCCCACTTCATGGCCCAGATTTCGGAGAATTCTTTTCTCTGCAGCAGACGATCGACCAGCTTGGCCCGCTTGTCGGCCGAGGGATCGGATACGAACGCTTCGTATTCGGCCGCTGTCGGCAGAAGCCCCGTGATATCGATCGAAGCGCGGCGCAAGAACTCCTCGTCGCTGCAAATCCCGCTCGGCTCGACGCGAATCTTGTTGAGCTTCGTCAAGACGAGTTGATCGATGTAGCTGCCCGCGATCGGAGCGGGAGTGAATTTCAAATCTTTCGGCAGCACGAGCACCTGGCTGCCGACGGTGTGCGTGCCGAAGCGGGCCATGACAAACGCTTCGCCGCGATTGGCGGCCGTCACGAGACCTTGAGGATTGATCGGCGCGGAGTTGTCGTTGTTGGTGAGAAACACGGCCAGGTTCGTCACGTCGCGCTGCGTGCCGTCGGCATACGTCGCGCGCACGATGAATTGCTGCGTTGCTCCGGCCCCTTCGAGCACGGCGGCGGGAGGAAATAGCTCGACCTTTACGCACGCGGCGGGCTCGACCGGATCTTTCGGCGCCCCGGCTTCGAGCCAACGCAGCACCGTCTGATAGTATTCGCTGGCCTCGTCGAACCGCTTGCCGCCGGTGTGCGGAACGTGCCCGACCGATTTCTCCAACAGCAGGCTATCGCGTGGCAGCGCGAGGTTGATGCGGCGAAAGCCGATCTCACGCGTCAGTCGCGTGTAGTCGCCGTCGGGATCGAAGCCGAAAAGCGAAATCCGAAAACCGTCTTTGCCGCGGGCCGCCCCGTGGCAGCTCCCCGTGTTGCAGCCCGTGCGGGTAAATACCGGCATCACGTCGAGCTTGAAGCTGATCGGCCGATCGGCCGCGGCATTCTTTACATCAACCGGCACGGCCACGTCTTGCCCGAGATACTTGAGTTGCAGCGTCGTCTGGCCGTCGGCAACTGGGTAGAGAGTTGCGCCCTCGATTCGGGCCAGTTTCGAGTTCGCCAGCGTCGCAGCGGTTTGCTTTGTAACCTCGAGCGTTACTCCATCGCGCCTCGTCGCAACGACGATGAATTGCTGCCGCGCGAGTTTCGTGTTCAACTGAATCGCCGGCGGATAAACCGCTAGCGACGTGATCGAAGCATCGTTGCTCGCGGCCGCGGGGCGCGTGGATTCGACCGTCAGCGCCGGCAACAGCGCCACGGGCGGCCCGGCAACCGCCGCGCTCCACACCAGCGATCCCGCGACCGCCCCGACGATCACCAACGCCGCGGCTGGTCGAATTCGTTTCGCGTTCACAGTGGTTTCGCTCCTGAACCGTTGGCTTCGCAAGATTTCACCCGACACTTTGGCTTCGGCCGAAAAACCCCTCACCCTGCCGTCTCCCGCAAGAGAAGAGAGTTCTGCGGAGAAGTTATTTTGACCGATCCCTAACTCAGTCCTCGAATTGCCTATTTGCCGCTCTGTTGTTGGCGCTCGAGCCGCAATTGCTCGAGCCGGCTGAGCGGCTTTTTCTCCGGCGGCTTGGCGCTGGCCGCGGGCGATGGCTGCGCTGCGGGCTTTGGGGCCGCCGCCGTCGGTTTGGGTGGCAGTGGTTCGTCGATTCGCAGCTCGCCGCTCCCCAGAGTGTGCGTAATCGGTTCGCCGGCCTGCACGATCGTCACACGGCAAACCAACGAAGGATATTTTCCAGGCCGGGCATCCGGCGCCGTCTTCACTTTGAACGATATCGAGGTCGAAGTTTTCGTGATCTTGGCCGGCAAGCTTGTCGCGCCGGCGGGAAGGCCGAGCAATTCCACGGTGGCCTCGCCGTCGAAGTCCTTCTTCTTTTCGACAGTCACGACGTAGTCGACTTCTTTGCCCTTCTCCACGGCGGCTCGCGGAAAGCCGAGATTCACGAATTGATCGGCGATTTCCAAATCGGCGAGTTGCGAAGCCGCCTCGACCGCCGCGCCGGCAAACGGAGAGCGGCCAATGGCCACGATTTTCCACTTGCGGATCGGGGCGCCGCCGTTGGCGGTGAGCGGAATCACCGCTTCGCTTTGCTTTTCGGGAATACTCACCGAGGCGGAGGACGAAACGCCGGGCGGATTGTACAGCAGCGATAGCGAAATCGGCGCCGCGAACCCGGCCGCCCGCGTCGCCACGATCTTAAGATTCATCGAACCGTTCTTCACCAGCGGCACTTTCGGCTGCACGATGTCGATCTTGAAAGGCAGTTCGTTCGAAACCGCGATCGCCATGCGGTCGGCCGTGTGTCCCCAAACCTCTTGATTGTTTTGACCACGCACCAGCATCGTCCGCTGGCTCAAATGCCCCTCGATCTTGAGCTTTGGGTCCGCGGGCCGCGCAGATAGATCGGCCAAAACGCTGGTGGTCGGGATGTCGGCGGCGGTAAACAGCACCGGCAGTTCGTTCCGATCGCCCGTGAACGGCTCGTTGTCGAACGTCAAACCCGAGGGGAGGCCGGCGAACGCCAATTGCAAATCGCCGCCGAAATTGGTCCGCTCCGCCGCGACCATGATCGCCATGCGATTTTTCTTCGGCACGACCAACGTTTGCGAAACATATTGCTGCCGCTCCGGCAATCGCATCGTCAGCGCCGGCGAGGGGACCGTGATCTCGACGCGGTAGACGAAATCGGGGCCGCCGCCGCGAAGCTGGTCGGTCACGGCGATCAGATAATCGTCGTCCTCGGGCGCATTGAACCGGAGATAACTGTCGGGACCGAAACTATCGTCGTTGCTGGCCACCGCCTGGCCATTGCTCGCCCGCAGAATCGTCAGCACCGAATCCAATGGCGACCGCAGGATTTCGCGGGCATACACGCGCACATCGAACGCTTGGCCTTTCTTGGCGTGGAACTTGAAAAAATCGGTCTCGCCCGGCTTCTCGATGATTCCGTTGGCGACGCCCGGCGCGGGGCACGGCGTGGCATGGGCCGGATCGCTGCTCGGCTCCAGTTTCACTACGCCCGGCAGATCGACCACGCGGACCCTGTTTGGCGAGGGAGCGATGCCGCGCTCATCTTGGGCGAAAAGCTCCGCAGCCGTGCCCGCCGCGGGAACGGTAATGGCCGGGAGCGTGATGGTTTGCTTGCGCGGACCGGCCGCATCGCCGAGCCATGTAATGATGAGCGTTTCGCCGGGCCGCCCGCCGCCGGGATAAACGACCGTCGGACGGGGATACGTGCCGACGTGCAGCCGGTAAATGCAATCGTTGTTGCCACCGAACGAAGTCTCGCGCACCTGGATCACGTATTTACCGTCTTCCGGAGCGATGATCGAGCATTCGCTATCTTGCCGGAGCAACGGCGAATCGTCGCAACGGGCCAATTCGAATCGCTTCGAATCGAGAATCGCGACATACGGATCGAAGAACGTGACGCCCAATCGCAGGCCCTCGATTTCGGCCGTAACGCGATCGCCCTTCTTCGCCTCGACGGCGTAGTAGTTGACCTCTTCGTTCAGCACGACGCCGTTGACCGTGCAATTCAGCGGCACGCTCTGAGGATGCTCGAATTCGTTGTTCGGCTTGATTTGAGCAACCTCCGGCAGCGCGCCGATGCTGAATGTGCGCAGATTGCTCAACCCCGTCGCCGTCCGCAATCGCAGAGCATGAATGCCCAAGCGGCAATCGGGCGCGATTTTGAGCTTGGCCTTGAAGGAACTGTCGTTGATCGGAGTCAGAGCCGAGACTTCGACGCCCGGCGAATAGAGCAGCAACTGTTGTGCATCGCCCAATCGATTGCCGCGAAACGTCGTTTCGATTTCCGTGCCGCGCTGAAAGCCGTAGGGCGACATTCCCGCAAACTGCGGCTCGGCCGCTTGCGCCATCAACGACGCGGCCAACCATGCGCCCAAGCTGATTGCTACGGCTACGGCCTTGAACGATTGCGGCCAACGATGGATCATCGTCACCTCCGTCGCACGCATTCGACCCGCGCCTTTCTGGAAGCCGATCAGGCAAGCAACCGATTGATCAACTTGCCGCCGTAGACGATCGCCGCGGGCCGGTTGCCCGGCGTCATCAGCTTTTTCTCCGGCTTGATGCCGAGGCAGTGATACATCGTGTAGGCGAGATCGGGCGGTTCGACGGGATCTTCGTCGGGCTCCGAAGCGGTGGCGTTCGACGAGCCATAGATCTCGCCCCCCTTGATGCCGCCGCCGGCGAGCACCACGCTAAACACCTTCGGCCAATGGTCGCGCCCCGCGTTGTTGTTGATCTTGGGCGAGCGACCGAATTCGCTCGACACCATCACCATCGTCTCTTTCAACAGGCCCGTGCGGTCGAGGTCGCGAATCAGGGCCGAGAGCGCCTGATCGAAGGCCGGCATCTGGCCGCGCATGCCGGCCGTGATATTGCTGTGCATATCCCAGCCGCCGTAGGTAAGCGTCGCCATCCGCACGCCCGCGGCGACCAATCGGCGGGCCATGAGCATGCGCTGGCCGGCTTCGTTGCGGCCGTATTCATCACGGATCGCAGCCGGTTCGGCATCGATATTGAACGCCTCGCGGGCTTTCGGCGAACTGATCAAGCTATAGGCTCGATCGTAAAAAGTGTTCATCGCTGCAACGCGATCCGATTTGTCGGTGTTGGCAAAATGCGCATTCACCGCGTCGAGCGCCGAGCGACGCCGGGCGAATCGGCCTTCATTCACGCCGTCGGCAAGATTCAGATCGCGCACCCGGAATCCGCCCGCCGCTGGATCGGCTCCCAAGCTGAACGGGGCAAACGACGCGCTCAAATATCCCGGCCCGGCAAATTCGTTCGGCTCGTTCGGAATGCACACATAGGGCGGCAAATTGTTGCGCGGGCCAAACTCGTGGCTGACGATGCTGCCCAAGCTCGGATATTTCAGGGCCGGGCTCGGGCGGTAGCCGGTGAACATGTTGTGCGTGCCGCGTTCGTGGGCGGCCTCGTTGTGCGTCATGGAGCGGATCACGGCGATCTTGTCGTTGAGCTGCGCGAGCTTCGGCAGTGTTTCGCAAAAAATGTCGCCCGTTTTCGTCTTCACGACCCCTAGTTCACCGCGATATTCGATCGGCGAAAAAGGTTTCGGATCGAACGACTCCTGGTGCGCGATTCCGCCCGGCAAGTAGATATGAATGACGCTTTTCGCTCGCGGCGCGACCCCATCGGCCGCGGCCTGCTCACCGCGCGCCTCGAGAGCCAAAAGATCGGCCAGCGTCAGCCCGATACCCCCCACGGCGCCAACGGTCAAAAAACCACGACGGCTCAACGGATTACCAAGGCATTTCATGGATCGACTCCCTATGCAAAATGGGAAGGATAGTCGTTAGCTGCGCGGTCGACAAAACCGGACGTCGCGATTTACGGTTCGACCGACTGAGCGGTGGGGATATTGCAGTCGGTCTATTCGGCGGGCAACTCTCGGATCCGCAACCCCAAACCAAACCGTGGCCTGAACTCGCGAATTCCGAAAGCTCGATAAGTCTATCCGAGCGCCAAGCCCCTGTAAAGTATTTCCTGGGCACCCGAAATCGACCAATCGATCCATAACACGCAGCGCGAACCACCAATCGCGGCCGTAAGGCCGCACCCAACGTAGCAGGCACACTCCGTGTGCCGTCTGCCCCGCTCTGTGCCCAACCCGCCGCGGAGCGCAGACGGCACACGGAGTGTGCCTGCTACGTTGACGCCTTCGGCCTCGACAAAGCCACATCTAAGACGGCTTTATGCGAATGGCAACCCAGTGCGAGGACGCTAAGGGAGGCTTTGAGACTGCGAAGCTTTGAGGCACGAATCGCCGGCGATCGCATTGTAGCCCGAAGCGTTAGCGAGGGACGCACGCCGCCGAACGTTCCATTTATGTGCGAGCTCAAGCGGCGCTCGCACTGGCCGACTGCGCTGGCCAGTGGCACACCG
>DATAWG010000052.1 GCA_036267355.1 Pirellulales bacterium
CATCCATCCTCGCTCACGCTTCGGGCTTGTGTCGGGGCAATACTAGCCCGACGCGTTAGCGAGGACGAACCGCCGCAAGACCCTGCATTGGTTCATTTGCCAAAATCCCACATCAACGCCCACTCCACCGCACGTAGAGCATCGTAAAGGGGGGAATCGACGTCTGTCAGCATCCATCCTCCCTCACGCTTCGGGCTTGTGTCCTTCCTCGCTCACGCTTCGGGCTTGTGTCGTTCCTCGCTCACGCTTCGGGCTTGTATGCTGTTCGGCGACCTTTGAGACAGGCCCCTACTATCTCGTTCGCTCACGCCACGCACTTATTTTGCCGCGATGTCGAAGCACCACAGCATATCGAGATCGCGGATGTAAAGCCGGCCATTCGCGACGACCGGATACGCCCAAGCCTTGCCAGGGCCGCCTTCGGGCCTGTCGGGGGGCGTGAATCGGCCGCGTTCCTTGTAACCGTCGGGCGAGGCATCGACCAAGGCCACGTCGCCATTCTCGCCGTGCAGATAGAGCCGATGGTCGGCAGATAGGATCGACGCCGCCCCGATGCCGCGTTCCGACCAAACGATTTTTCCCGTCTTGAACTCGACGCACTCCAGCGCCTGGCTATTGGTGCCATAGAGATAATCGCCGACTTTCACCACGCCGCCGATGGCGGTGGGCAGCTTGGGCGAAAAATATTCCTGCGCGGCCTTGAGAGCTCCGGCGTCGGACTCGATCTTCACCAGCCCGCCGCCCCCCTTGCCCGTCGCGCTGTAGACGAAATTGCTCTCGGCCAGCGGAGTGGGAATATTGGCTGGGCTGCCCTTGGCGGTGTTGTCGTATCGCCACAGGAATTTGCCCGTTTTCGCATCGACGCCGACGACGCCTTTTCCAAGGAATTGAACATATTGCTTCACACCGCCGGCATCGCTGGCGACGATCGAAGAATAAGCCGCCTGATCGCCGCCGGGAATCGGGCATTTCCAGATCACGTCGCCGGTGTCTTTGTTGAGCGCGACGATCGTCGCTTCCGACCCGCCCGGAGTGCAAACGACTTTGTCGCCATCCACCAGCGGCGACTCGGCATAGGCCCAACGGCCCGGCTCGCCGCCGAAATCGGTGCGGAGATCTTTCTTCCATCGCACCTTGCCCGATGCCGCTTCGAGACAAACCAAATTGCCGTCGGAGCCGAGCGCAAAGAGCAATTCGCCATCGACCGTGGGCGTCGAACGGGCGCCGGGATATGAGGGCCGTTGTTTCGGATTGCCGACCTTGCCGATCGTCACCGACCAAATCGGGCTGCCGTCTTTGATGGCGCGTGCGGCGACGAATTCGTCGTCCAACCCCTTGTTACCGAGGAAATAGAGCCGATCACCAACGACCGATGGCGTCGAGAAGCCCGAGCCGGCGTCCTTGATCTGCCAGAGCAATTTGGGCCCATCCTTCGGCCATTCCTGCAACAGCCCGGTTTCCTGCGAAATGCCATCTCGCTGCGGCCCGCGCCATTGCGGCCAATCGGCGGCGACGGCGACCGTCGCCGCCAATGCCGCGCTGAGGGCGACCGAAACTGCGATCAACACAGCAATCGATGCGGCGGTACGGCGGAAGATCTTCATGGTCGGTCCTTTGAAAAAGGCGTGTGCCCGACAACGATTCGGTGTTGCCGGAGTAGACTGGTTAAGTTTAACGGTTATGCCGGTGGCCGGACCAGCCGTCGCATTTGAATTCGGCAGTCGGTGGTGGCTTGTAGGAGGGGCTAGCTCCCGACTTCGCCGATGATTTTTCACATAATCAGTTGTCAAAAATGTGAAAACGCATAAAATCAAGTAGGTGGAAGTGTTTGGCGCCGCTGAACGACGGTAAGCAGATGGCTACTAGCGAAACAATGCACCGCGTTACCGAACAATCCGATGCTGGGCTGATGGATTTGCTCCGCGAGGCAGGATCGCTGGGCGTCACTGATTTGGCCACGGCGATGCAAGTCACCGCGACGGCGATCCGCCAGCGATTGAGCCGGCTGATGGCTGAGGGGTTGATCGAACGGGAATTGAACAAGGCGGCCCGCGGTCGGCCGAGCCATCGCTATCGGCTGACGGAGAAAGCGATTCGCCAGTCGGGATCAAATTTTGCCGATCTGGCGATCGCGTTGTGGCAAGAAGTTCGCCAGATCAAGGATCCGGAAATTCGCACCGGGCTATTGCGGCGGATCGCGCGGGCCATGGCCGGCGCCTATGGCGGACAGGTTTCTGGCGAAACCACGAGCGAGCGAATGGAATCAGTGCGGCAGTTGTTGGCCGAGCGGAAGGTGCCATTTGCGGTGGATTCATCGGGACCGTTGCCGGTGCTGACGGCATTGGCTTGCCCGTATCCGGCGCTGGCGGAGCAGGATCGCGGGATTTGCGCGGTCGAAAAGATGTTGTTTAGCGAGCTGTTGAATGCCCCGGTGCAATTAACGGAGTGCCGGCTGGACGGCGCATCGACGTGTTGCCGGTTTCAAACGAATTGAGCGTCGGATATATTGATGGGCTTGTTTTCACGCGTCGGGGTCTGGCTCATTTTTCGGCCCGTTGGGGCAAGCGAAACAGTCGATCGTTCCGCCGAAAAATGTGCCTGACCCCCTTGAAGACCCTTGAACCGCCGAACGACACTCCAAATTCGTCAGGCTGGAAAGCCTGACCTACGAGCAAATCGATGAATCAAGTTAATACGCATCAATCAGCTACGGATCACGGGCATTCGCCGGCCGAGGGCCAGACGCCCGCGGAGCCGCGGTTCAACGTTTCCGGCATGACCGAGCCGACTCCGCTCCGCCCCTGGATCGAAGGCCGGTTCGAGGAAAACGTCGTCACCACGACGATCGAACAAGCGATCAACTGGGCTCGTCAATCGAGCATTTGGCCGATGACATTCGGCTTGGCTTGCTGTGCGATCGAAATGATGGCGGCCGGAGCGAGCCGCTACGATTTGGATCGCTTCGGAGCGGGGGCGTTTCGAGCGACGCCACGGCAGGCCGATTTGATGATTGTGGCGGGAACGGTGACCTACAAAATGGCCAGCCGCGTGCGCCGGCTCTATAACCTGATGCCCGATCCGAAATTCGTGATCGCCATGGGCGCCTGCACGACCGGCGGCGGGCCCTATTTCAAATGGGGCTATCATGTCGTAAAAGGCGTCGATCTGGTGGTGCCGGTGGATGTGTATGTGCCGGGCTGCCCGCCGCGGCCGGAATCGCTGCTGGAGGGCTTGATGCGGATTCAGGACAAGATTTTGGGGCACAAAATGTGCCGCCGCCAAGGCAGCCACGAAAAGCTCGACGATGAGTTGCCCGTGCCGCACCATTCCGGTTATGTTCGTGCCCCCGAGGAAATCGAGCCGCTTTACGACCACCAAAAAATCACGGGTTGAAGTTCGGGGTCTGGCTCATTTTTCGGCCCGCTCGGCTTAAGATTGGCCGGCTGGCGCAACGCCGAAAAACGTGCCTGACCCCCTGGCGCAACGAAAAATCGCAACTGGATAGACGATGATTTCCAAAATGACCGAATCCCTGAAGATCACCAACCTGCATGTTTCCACGGCCGACAAGCCGATCCTGCGCGGCGTCAATCTTGAAGTGCATCGCGGCGAGGTGCATGCCTTGATGGGCCCAAACGGCTCGGGCAAGACCACGCTCGGCCTGGCCATCATGGGCCACCCGAATTACGAAGTCACCGAAGGCAGCATCGAGCTGATCCAAGCCGATGGTTCGGTGCTCGATCTGTTAGCCCTCGAGCCGAACCAACGGGCCCGGGCCGGCATCTTCATGGCGTTTCAGCGGCCGATCGCCGTGCCGGGCGTGAAGATGGCCGACTTCTTGCGGCACGCGGCCACGAACGTCCGCCGTCCCGAGCGGAAAGAAGGTGAAGAACTGATTCCGATGCGCGAGTTCCGCAAGGAGTTGCGAGCCAAGATGGAGCAATTGCGGATCGACCCTGAATTCGCCCGGCGATACGTCAACGACGGCTTTTCCGGCGGCGAGATGAAGCGGGCCGAGATTTTGCAATTGGCCATGCTCCAGCCGAAATTCGCTGTTCTCGACGAAACCGACAGCGGCCTCGATGCCGACGCCGTTCGCCTCGCCAGCCAAAGCATTGCCGAAATCGGTGGTGCCCGGATGGGCATCTTGATCATCACGCACCACGAGCAGCTTTTGGAGCACAACGCACCGGACAAGACGCATGTCATGCTCGGTGGACGGATTGTCGAAACCGGCGGCCCAGAACTTGCCGCCGAATTGCACAAACAGGGCTACGAGCGGATCCGTCTGGCGTATCCCGACGCGGCCGACGACGAACGGGCGATGGCGATCAGCCAGACCGAAGCCGGGCAGATTTAGAAAGACTGGAGAGCGATACCATGGCAACTGAAGTCACCACACACGATTCGATTCCGGCAGGGAGCGCAGCAGGCCCAGCGCCGCACGATCAAATCGGCGAAATCAACAAATACGATTTCCACACCGACAGCAAGCCCGTGTTCCGCGCCCGCCGCGGGCTCGATGCTGACATCGTCCAGCAGATTTCGGATATCAAATCCGAGCCCGAATGGATGCGCCAATTTCGGCTCAAGAGCCTGGAGATTTTCAATTCCAAGCCGATGCCGCGCTGGGGCGGCGATATCGCGATCAATTTTCAAGACATCTACTACTATCTCAAGCCGGCGGAACACCAAGGCCGCACCTGGGACGATGTGCCCGCGGAAATCAAGAAAACATTCGATCGGCTTGGAATTCCCGAAGCCGAGAAAAAGTATCTCGCCGGGGTGAAAGCCCAGTTCGAAAGCGAAGTGGTGTACGGCTCGCTCCAGGAAGACCTCGCCAAGAAGGGCGTCATCTTCACCGACACCGATTCCGCCGTGCGCGATTATCCCGATCTGGTGCGGCAATATTTTGCCACGATCATTCCCCCGACGGACAATAAATTCGCCGCGCTGAATTCGGCGGTGTGGTCGGGCGGCTCGTTCATCTATGTGCCCAAGGGAGTGAAAATCGATTTCCCGCTGCAAGCCTATTTCCGCATCAATGCCGAGAGCATGGGCCAGTTCGAGCGCACGCTGATTCTGGTCGACGAAGGGGCCCAGGTGCACTACGTCGAAGGCTGCACCGCCCCGATGTATACCACCGAAAGCCTGCACTCGGCCGTGGTCGAAATCGTCGTCAAAAAACATGCCCGTTGCCGCTATACGACGATCCAGAATTGGGCCAACAACATTTACAACCTCGTCACCAAGCGGGCCATGGCCTACGAAGGGGCGACGATGGAATGGATCGACGGCAATCTCGGCAGCCGTCTGACGATGAAATACCCCTCGGTCTACATGATGGAGCCGGGCGCTCGCGGCGAAATCTTGTCGATCGCCTTCGCCTCGGCCGGCCAGCACCAGGATGCCGGGGCGAAGCTCGTGCACTGTGCGCCGAACACGTCGGGCCGGATCGTGTCGAAATCGATTTCGAAAAACGGCGGCCGAGCCAGCTACCGCGGCTTGGTGAAAATCGAGCGCGGAGCAAAGCACTCGAAATCGAACGTCGTTTGCGACGCCCTGATTCTCGATCCCAAGAGCCGCAGCGACACCTATCCGTATATCGAAATCGACGAGCAAGATGTCACCGTCGGCCATGAAGCGAGCGTCTCGCGGATCGGCGAGGAACAATTGTTCTATCTCACCAGCCGTGGCCTGAGCGAAGCCGAGGCCAGCACGATGATCGTCAGCGGGTTCATCGAGCCGTTGGTGAAAGAGCTGCCGATGGAATATGCCGTGGAAATGAACCGACTCGTGGAACTGCAAATGGAAGGGTCGGTGGGGTAGAATGAGGCTGGAATAATGCCGCGGATCCCTGGGCGGGCGCAATGGCGGAACGATTCGCGTATCGCGGAACGACCCGAGGCTGGCCGGGAAGCGAGCCTCTGCAAATCGCGCATAACACTCCCACGACTAGCGACCCATTAGTCGCGACGTTATTTGCCCTAGAATGTTGCCGGCACGGTGAAGCGGGGATTTATATCGCACCGTTGCTTCGGTTGCGGATTTGATTGTCGAGCCAAACTGCCTCGCCCAGTTGGAAAAGGAGATCGGTCTAAGTATCTTGCCAGCCGAATTTCAATCGATCTACCGCAGGCATTGGATATCGGCGCAGTCGGCTCGGGCGATATGGGAAGAAATGGGGCTTGAGGTTCCAGTTGCAATTTCGAATTATGATCGGCTGATTCTTGAGCTTGGACGCTTGCAACGGTTGACCGAGGCGCAAGTAATCGAGTTCAACTCGCGCGCTTTAAGGTGACGATCATGGATCGGAACATCGAGTTTTACGTGCATGGACTCGTGGAAGGCGAATCCGGAAAGCTTAGGTTTGTCGGCCGTTGCTGCGCAGACACGATCCAAGTCGGAGATTTTTTCGAATCGGTCTTCGCTTATGAATTTGCGACTGATTCCGCCGGGAGTGAGGTGACGGCGCACGTTCATCCGGAGCCGCTTCACCTGCGCATCGCACGAATCCACGCGTACGGTCAGTTCTTGGATCTGTTGGGAACAGGCATGACTGGGACTCTCGATCTGGAGGGCTCCGGGCAAGAACTGGTCCGGCCGGGTCTCGTGCTGGGTGGCGAATCCGTCGCCGCAAATGGGCAAACCGCGCCGGCCGACGTAAAATCCAGCACGGCGTCGTGATAATCCCTGACCGTCAATAGGTTCAATAGATGCCAGCAACCGCCGCAATTTCCGGATTTTCCTCCGCCGCGTTCGAAGCATTTCTCCAATCGCGCGGCGAGCCCGAATGGCTTGTCGACATGCGGCGGGCGGCTTGGAAGGAATTCGAGTCGCTGCCGACGCCCAGTCGCGGCGACGAAGAATGGATGCGCACCGAGTTGCGCATGTTTCATCTCGACCGCTTTCAGATTCCCATGGCAATCCGCGGCGACGAATCGGCCGCGGTTCCTGCAGCGGTCCCCGACGCGCTGCTGACGCACGGCGTCGAGCCGGCCGGGGCGACCGTGGTTCGCGACGGCCGGCCGATCGCGGCCAGTCTCGATCCGCAATTGGCGAAGCGCGGCGTGTTGTTCGGCAGCCTCGATGCGCTCGTGGCCGAGCATGGCGATCTCATTCGCCGGCATTTGTTTCGAGCGATGAACCCGAGCTACGATAAATTCGCGGCCCTGCATGCCGCCTGCTGGACCGGCGGCACGTTGCTTTACGTGCCGCGCGGCGTCGTGGTCGATCGACCGTTTCACACGCTTTCGGGCCTGAGCGCGCGCGGCGTCGATCTGGGCCACATCCTCGTGATTCTCGAACCGGGGGCCGAGGCGACGCTGCTCTCCGAAACGGCCGGCGGCAGCAACACCGAAGCCGCCATGCACTGCGGCGGCATCGAATTGCTCGTTGGCGAGAATGCGACGCTGCGTTACGTGAATCTGCAAAATTGGGGACACGGCGTCTGGCATTTCGCTCATCAAAAGGGCCTCGTCAATCGCGATGGCCGATTGCAATGGACGATCGGAGCCCTTGGCTCGCGGCTGGCGAAGGTGAATCAACATGTGGCGCTGGTCGGCCCGGGGGCGCAAACGCAGGTGAACGGCGTCATGTTCACCGAAGGCAAGCAACACCTGACCTACAACACGCTCCAGCACCATGCAGCGCCGCATTGCAAAAGCGATTTGCTCTACAAGGGCGGCTTGCAGGATCAGTCGCGGCTCGTGTGGCGCGGCATGATCAAGGTCGATCCGATCGCCCAGCAAACCGATGGCTATCAGCGAAACGACAATCTGATGCTCTCCGAGGAATCGCGGGCCGATTCGATCCCCGGCCTCGAAATTCAAGCCGACGATGTGCGCTGCACGCACGGCTCGACGACCGGCCGGGTAGACGACGAGCAGATTTTCTACTGCCAAGCCCGCGGCCTGACGCGCAAAGAAGCGATCCGCACCGTGGTGGCCGGCTTTTTTCAGCAGGTGTTCGATCGGATCACGATCGAAAGCGTTCGCGAAGCGCTCGGACAGGCCATCGACCGCCGAGTGCGAGAGTACGAGTGATTGCCAGCCACCGATCTAGGGCGATCGACAGGCGCGGTATCGGTGACGTCGAATCGAGGTCGGGGCGAAGCGATGGTTGTGTGCCACTGGCAAGCGAAGTCTGCCAGTGTTGCCACGCGAGCTGACGTTCACGCCCTTCGAAATCAGGGGACAAGGCTGGCTTAGACGATTCCGCTGCTAATAAATCGATGTCAGACGGCGCTCGCACTGGCAGACCTGCGCTTGCCAGTGGCGATCCGAGTGTGGCATCAAATCGAGTTGGTTGGGGGTTGCATGTCTGAATTCATCCGCGTTGCCTCGGTGAACGATGTTCCAGACCCAGGTCGGGCATTGGTCGAGGTTGGCGACCGGCTGGTGGCGCTGTTTCAGGTCGGCGGAAAGTTCTATGCACTCGACGATGTTTGCACCCACGACGGCGGCCCGCTGGCCGAAGGGGAACTCGACGGCCTGACCATCGCCTGCCCGCGGCACGGCGCCAAATTCGACATCCGCGACGGCCGCGCCCTGACGATGCCGGCCACGCGGCCGACCGTGGCCCACGAAGTGAAAGTCGAAGGCAACGACGTTTTCGTGCGGCTTAGCGAGTAAAATGAATTCGAGCCGCACTCCGCGGCCTCCCTCGCTAACGCTTCGGGCTAGTATGTCGGATAGCCATGCAATAGCCCGAAGCGCGAGCAAGGACGGAGCCCGCCGGCTTATGTGACTTTACAAGGAGAGACCGATGCCCATCAGTGAAGACAGCGTTCGCGAAGCGCTGAAGCAGGTGATCGATCCGGAGTTGTTCGTCAACATCATCGATCTGGGGCTCGTCTACGGCGTTGCCGTCGAACCGGTTGGGGAAAAGGAAAACGTCAAGATCGAGATGACGATGACGAGTCCTGCCTGCCCGGCCGGCCCACAGTTGATCGGCCAGTCGAAGCAAGTGCTGAGTTCGCTTCCCAACGTCGGCGAAGTCGAGGTGAAACTGGTCATGATTCCGCCGTGGACGCCCGACCGCATGACGGAAGATGCCCGCGATCAGTTGGGGATTTTTTGACATTCGCTGACGCGGTTCCGTTCAACTCACCGCCTGCTCCGGTTCGAGCTTGCGGCCCTTGATTGCTGCCGATGCCGCGTGTCCTGCTCTACGAATTCCTGACCGGCGGCGGATTGATCGGCCAGCCGGACTCGCCGAATGATGTGTCGCTTCGCCGCGAGGGAGCGGCAATGCTCGCGGCGCTCGCCACCGATTTCGCCGCATTGGACGGTATAAAAACGACCGTCATTCTCGATCGACGGCAGGATGCGAATTTGCTCCCGCCCTCGAAGTGCGAAATCGTAAGCGCCCTCGAACCGGGCGACGACTGCCGAGCGTTGGAACACCATTGTCGTCATGCCGATTGGACGATCGTCATCGCCCCGGAATTTGACGGTCTGCTCGAATCGCGATTGCGATTGGTTGCAAACACCGGGGGTCGATTGCTCGGGCCGTCACCGCAGTTGGCAGCCCTGGCCTCCGACAAACAGCGAACGGCAGAACACCTCGCCGCATCGGGAGTGCCCGTGCCGTTCGGCAGATCGGTCGATGCAAACGATTTGCTCGACACGGCAGAGGAAATCGGTTTTCCAGCCGTGATCAAGCCGCTGGATGGAGCTGGATCGCTGAATGTGCGGCTGGTGCGCGATCGCGCTACGGCGGCCCGATTGCAAGCCGCGTATCGCGATCGCGGAATTTTTGGTGCTCGTGTTCGCGTCGAGCGATATTATCCGGGCACTGCCGCCAGCGTTGCGGTGTTGTGCGGGCCGGCCGGCTTATTTCCGCTCCCGCCGTGCAGCCAGCGGCTGATCGATGATGGCCAGTTTCGCTATCTGGGCGGATGTTGCCCGCTCGATGCCGCGCTGGCGCATCGGGCGGAGGCGTTGGCCTTTCGAGCGGTCGAGTCTCTGGCGGATCCGCTCGGATACCTCGGCGTTGATTTGGTGCTCGGGCGCGGTCGCGACGACGTGGTGATCGAAATCAATCCGCGTTTGACGACTTCCTACGTCGGCCTGCGCGCGGTCGCGGCGAGCAATTTAGCCGAAGCGATGCTCACGATCGCCGACGGCCAATCACCAACACTTTCATTTCGCAACCGGTGCGTCGAATACGATAGCGATGGAACCGTTCGCTTCGCGGCCGCGATCGAATGAGTTGAAAATCAATCGGCAAGCCCAGGCTTTGTCTCAAAATTCGCCGATGAACATACTAGCCCGAAGCGCTAGCGAGGGAACCCCGCAACGGCGGCATCGTCTCGCTACCTGGCTGCAACGCACATTGCATTAGCGACGGGCGAACCCGATATGGAGCGCGTCCTCGCTAACGCTTCGGGCTTGTGTGCTGAACCGTATGCACACTGGCTTAGCTAGTGTTTGCAGCCGGAGATGGCGTCAACTCGCGGAGCGTCCTCGCTAACGCTTCGGGTTTGTGTGCTGGAGGGCAGAAAAGAGGGCGGAAAAGGTGTCAGAGGGCGGGAGGGCGGAAAAGGTGTCAGGAGGGCGGGAGGGCGGAAAAGGTGTCAGGAGGGCGGAAAAGGTGTCAGGAACCGTTTTCTTGACGCCGGCGGGCTAATTTGTTAGGTTCCTCGGCATGGGAAGGCCGCGGCGAGCCGACGATCGAGGTTTTGTCTACCATGTGCTCAACCGCGCGAATGCGCGATCGCCGATTTTCGAGACGCCCAGCGACTATCAGGCCTTTGAAAAGGTGCTCGCGCAAGCCGTCGAGCGCGCCGGCACGCGGCTGCTCGCCTACTGCTTGATGCCCAACCATTGGCACTTGCTGGTCTGGCCGCGGAAGGATGG
>DATAWG010000053.1 GCA_036267355.1 Pirellulales bacterium
CAGGCCTTCAACGCGTCGCTGAAGGACTTCGCAATTCGGGCACGGCTTGTCGGCGGGCTGCGTCATAGCGCCGCCAACTTACCCGATCACCTACAAAACCTCGAATACCGATTTACCCAAAAATCCGTGAACGCTTACCTAAAACGCTGGCTCGACACAAAGCTCAAACCGAACTACGTCGGCTTGGCTACAATCGATCTGGGCGGTAGCGGCCACTTTGTAAAGGAATACGCAATGCAGGCACGCGATCACCTCGCCGCGGCCTCGCTTACCGGGACGATCGGCGTGATCGGCCTGCTTGATTTTTACGGATGCCCGACGGCCGCCCTTGATGCTCGACTCATGGAGAAGGAAGTCGATGACAAGCGATTTCGCATGTTTTACGCGGTGCATGAATCGGAGGCTTGGTTGCTCAGCCAACCGGAGATAATGCCGTGGGCGATTAGCGATGCACTGCCCAATGGAAGATCGCGATTCCGGAAGCAGTAAACACCAACACGCCGCCCTCCAAGCTGCTGAATGAACTCTACCGCCGCTACGGCAAGGCCGCCTATCGAAAGGCCATCGACGGCCGGAAACTGTTTGCAAAACTCGATCCTGAAATTGCCCGCGACAAGTGCCCGAAGCTGCGTGAAATGCTCGATGTGATGCTGGACATGGCAAAAGCGGCCGGCCTATAGGCGGGGTCTCTGAATCGCACCGATTTGGGTGAACCATATGTCCACCGTTGAAAAATACTTGCGGCCGGAGGTTATTCGGCAAATTTCGCGGCTGGATTTGCGCGCGCAGTTTATCGTCAAGGGATTCTTGCAGGGGATGCATGCCAGCCCGTTTCATGGGTTTTCGGTCGAGTTCAGCGAGCATCGCAAATACACCGCCGGCGACGATCCGCAGGATATCGATTGGCTCGTCTACGCCAAAACCGACAAGTACTACATCAAAAAATTCGAGGCCGAAACCAATATCACCGGCTATCTGGTGATGGACCTCAGCAGCTCGATGGGCTACACGTATCGGCAAGAATTGACCAAATTCGAATACGGCATCTGCCTCGCCGCGGCGCTGTGCTACCTGATGGTCCACCAGCAAGACCCGGTGGGCCTGATCACGTTCGATGAAAAAATCCGCCAAAGCCTTCCCGCGCGATCGAAGCGCACGCAGATCGGGCACATTCTCTCGCTGCTGGCCAACCTGAAGCCGACCGGCAAAACCGACATTGCCCGCAGCCTGCACCAGATCACAGCCATGCTGAAGCACCGCAGCTTGGTGATGCTGTTTAGCGATTTGCTGGCGGAGCCGGAGGCGGTGTTGCAATCGCTGCGGCGGCTGCGGCACGGTGGGCACGACGTGATCCTGTTTCACATCCTCGACGAAGCGGAAGTGCGGTTCCCCTTCGACGGCACCGTGGAATTCGAAGACCCGGAAACGCACGACAAGATTCAGGTCGACGCGAGCCATTTTCAAGCCGACTACGTCAGCGAGGTGCGCAAATTCTGCGATCACTTCCGCCGCCAGTGCTTCCAGAGCGGCATCGACTACGTCGGCCTCGACACCAGCATGCAGTTCGACAAGGCGCTGGCGGAATATTTGATCAGCCGGCGGGCGAGGGGGTAGCGGAGGATGGGTGAGGGTGAGGGTGAGGGGACGGGGCAGACGCGCGAAACCGCAAGCGAGCCTCATAATTGCTTTTGATATTGGAGCTCGCTTGCGGTTTCGCGCGTCGCGCGGCAAGCTCACGCTAACTCCCTTGCTAGCGCGGCGGGCTCCTGCGGTTCGATTTGCGTACAATAGTAAGATCGCCAATCCCTGACCCCCACCCCGCCCCCCTCACCCTCACCCCTCACCCTTCCTCGGCATGGCTTTGAGTTTCTTAACACCTGCGATGCTGATCGGCGCCGCGCTTGTGGCGGTGCCGATCGTGTTGCATTTGGTGATGCGGCAGGTGCCGAAGCATTTGCTGTTTCCGGCCATGCGGTTCATCGTGCGCCGCCAACAGGCCAATCGGCGGCGGTTGCAACTGCGGCATTTGCTGTTGCTGCTGTTGCGGGCTGGCGCGATCGCAATGTTGGCCCTGGCGTTGGCCCGGCCGAGCCTGAAAGCCAAAGGGGCGCTTGGTAGCCAGGAAGCGCCAGTCGCTGCCGCACTCGTCTTCGACACATCGCCGCGAATGGCCTATCGCGAAGATAACCAGACTCGGCTCGAGGTGGCCCAAGCCACGGCCCATTGGCTGTTGGGGCAATTGCCCGCCGAAAGCGAAGTGGCCGTGCTCGAATCGGAGCAGCCGGCGGGCGATTTCGCCGTCGATTTGGGGGCCGCCGAACAGCGGATTCGGCAACTCAAGCCGGCCGCAACCGCCACGTCCCTGCCGGAATCGATCGAAAAAGCGCTGCCGATGCTGCGCAAGAAAGAGCAGCAGCGGAAAGAAATCTACCTGTTCACCGATCTTTCACGAAGCGCATGGCCGACCGACGTTTCCGGGCGGCTCAAGGCACTTTTGGACGACGCCAGCGATGTCGCGATCTATCTGATCGACGTGGGAGTGAAAGAGCCGCACGATTTTTCGCTGGGGGACATGCGCGTCAGCCCCGAGGTGTTTGCCAAAAATGGGCAGGTGCAAATCGAAAGCGAAGCGGTGCGCACCGGGCCCGAGGAAGATCGGGGCGTGGCGATCTATGTCATCGACTCGAAGGGAACGCCGCAGCTCCGCGGGCAAAAAACGGTCCATTGGCGCCCGGGTGAACCACAGGCGATTGATTTCACCCTCACCGGCGAAGATCTCGGCAGCCACCAAGGCTACATCCGCATCGAGGGGGAGGATAATCTCCCGGCCGACGACACTCGCTACTTCACATTCGACGTGCGGCCGCCGTTTCGAGTGCTCGTCGCAGCGGCCAAGCCGATCGACCAGCGGGCATTATTCTTGACGCAAGCGCTCTCGCCGTCGCTGTTGCTCAAAAACGGCCGGGCACGGTTCGTATGTGAGACGATCGGGTTCGACCAATTGCTCGACCGCAATTTGGACAACTACTCGGCCGTTTGCCTACTCGATCCGACGCCGCTCGATCCGGCGGTGTGGCAGCAGTTGACCGGCTACGTCAAGCAAGGCGGCGGCGTGGCCGTCTGGCTCGGCCGCGATGCGCAGCCGATCGATGCATTCGACAGTCCCGAGGCACTGGCGCTGTTGCCCGCCAGGCCGGTGATCCGGCGGCATGCGCCCGATGCGGGGGTGATCCTCGCGCCACGCGATTTGCAACATCCGCTGTTGGCGGCATTTCGGCCATTGGGCGGAGCCGTGCCGTGGCAATCGTTTCCGGTTTGGGAATACTGGGGTTTGTCGGAGATCGACAAGAATGCAAATGTCGTGATCGCGTATAGCGATGGCCAGCCCGCGCTTTTGGAGCGGCCGTTGGACCGCGGCCACGTGTTGATGATGACGACGCCGATCTCGGATGCCGCATCGGATCCGAACGCGTGGAACGAGTTGGCGACCGGCTTCAAACCCTGGCCTTTCGTGATGCTCTCGAATGAGTCGCTGCTTTATTTGGCGGGCAGCGGCGAGGAGCGATTGAACTATCTCGTCGGCCAGCGGGCCGCGATTCGGCTTGAAGACACTCAGACGCAATCGGTGTTCGCGCTGACGACGCCCGATGGCAATGAATCCGCCTCTCTCACCGCCGACCAGATGAACCACGTAGTGAGCGTGCCGGCGACTTCGACCGCGGGAAACTACCGCATCCGGGCGGGGGGCACGGTCGGCGGCGTCGACCGCGGCTTCAGCGCCAACACGCCGCTGGCCGCTACCGATCTCGAGCGGCTGAAGCCCGAAGCGCTCGATGCGCTACTGGGCCCTGGGCGCTATCACCTGAGCCACGGCCGCGAGGAGATCGATCGCAGCATCGCAGTCGGCCGGGTGGGGCGTGAGCTGTTTCCGCTATTGATCGTTCTGGTGGCGCTCGCCTTGGGCCTGGAGCACCTATTGGCGAATCGTTTCTATCGCCGCACAGATCTGCCGCCGCTGCGCAAGTCGCTCGCGACCGAACCCCATAGTGTCGCGGGCGAAGAAGGTTCGGAACCATCGAGTCTGCCAACTGGGGCACCGAAGGCCGGAAGCATCCCGCCGATTCCATCCGCCCGATCCACCGATCCACCGCCAGTCGTATCCGCCTGACCATGAGCAGCAGTTGGCATTTCAATCCGGTTGGGAGCTACGAGCTCGTGGTCGCCGTGTGCGCGGTGTTCCTTGCGCTCGCGATTTGGATTGGTCCCGATGTGCGGCGGTTGTCGCGGCGAAAGCGGATGGCGCTGGTTGGATTGCGGGTCGCGGTGTTTCTCGCGGTGGTGGCCTGCATGCTTCGGCCGACCCACGTGTTCACCGAAATGCGGCACCATCGGGCCACGTTGATCGTGCTCGTGGATCGCTCGAAGAGCATGTCGATCGCCGACGAGGGGGGCGTAAGCCGTTGGGAGGCGTTGCGAAAAACGATCGCCGATGCGCTGCCCGACTTCCGAGCGCTCGGCGATGATCTCGACGTGAAATTTTACACCTTCGATTCGGCCATTTCGCAGATCGATATGGGGCCGAATTTCGATCTCGGGGCGACGGCCGCGGGGCGCGAAACGGCCATCGGCGCCGCGATGGATGATGCCCTCCGCCGCGAGACGGGCCACCGGCTCGCCGGCATGATCCTGTTCAGCGACGGGGCACAAAACGCGCTCTATCCGCGCGATGAATCGCCGCAATCGGTGGCCCGGCGAATGGCCGACCTGGGCGTGCCGCTCTATACGATCACTTGCGGCAAGGAATCGTCGGCGACGTCGCGGCCCGACGTGGCGGTGACGGGGCTCGATGTCAGCCCAAGCGTGTTCGTGAAAAACGAATTGGCGATCCGCGGCACCGTGCGGATCAATGCCTATGTCAACCGCGACGTGGCCGTGCAAGCACTGTTCGAAACCGTGCCGGGCAAACCGCTTGAGGTCGTCGGCACGACCACCGTTCGCTCGACGCACGACGGCGAGGAAATCCCCGTCGAATTCAGCTATGTGCCGCAGACCGCCGGCGAGCGCAAAGTGACGCTCCGCGTATTGCCGATGCCCGGCGAACAAGACACGACCAACAACGAGCAGAGCAACTTCGTCAAAGTGTTGCCGGGCGGGCTGAACGTGTTCTATCTCGAAGGGGAATTGCGCGTCGAGCAGCGGTTTTTGCGCAGGGCTCTGGCGTCGTCGCCGGATATCAAAGTCGATTTCCAGTGGATCGACCATCGGCTGCGAAAGGAATGGCCAATCGATTTATCGGACCGATTCCAGCCCGGCAAATACGATGTGTACATCATCGGCGATTTGGATTCGGCGGCGTTTCGGCCGCAGGATTTGGCGAGCCTGCGGCAATTGGTCGAACACGGCGCCGGCCTGATCATGCTCGGCGGGTTTCACAGTTTTTGGGGAGGCGGCTATCAGGATACGGCCCTGGCCGGAATCTTGCCGCTAGCGGTTACGGCTGACGACCGATTGGATCGGCAAAACTTCGACGACAAAATTCGCACCGATCTGCATCTCTTCCCGCAAGATCCGAACGTCGGAATCAAGATGCTCCCCGACAAGCATTTCGGCGACATTTCGATCATGCGGCTCGGCAGCCGCGACGAGAATCGAGCGATCTGGCAGCGATTGCCTGGGCTCGACGGCGCAAACCTGTTTCAGCAATTGAAGCCCGCCGCGAAGCCATTGGCCGTCACGCCCGACGGCAAACCGCTCTTGGTTGCGGTGGAACCGGGCGAGGGCCGCGTGTTGGCTTTTGCCGGCGACTCGACCTGGCGATGGGCAATGGCCGGCTTCGGAAAAGAACACAAGCAATTCTGGCGGCAAGTGATTCTGTGGCTGGCGAAGAAGGAAGACACGGAGAAATCGGGCGTGTGGATCAAGTTGGTGCAGCGGCAATACACGCCCGGCCGATCGATCGAATTCTCCGTCGGCGCTACCACCCCGCAAGGCGAACCGATCCGCGACGCCCAATTCGAAGCCAGCGCGGTTTTGCCCGACGGCAATCGCCGGCCGGTACATCTCGCGCGGCAAGGCAACCAGAATATCGGGCAGTTCAAGCAAACCGATTTGCCGGGCGACTACACGCTGGTGGTAAGCGCAACTGCCGAGGGGGCGGCCATTGGGGAATCGCGAGCCAGGTTTACCGTCTACGATCAAGACCTGGAGTTGGAGAATTCCACGCCGCGCCCGACATTGATGGCCAATCTGGCGCTGACCACGAAAGCGGCCGGCGGACGGCCAGTCGTGCCCGAAGAATTGTCGAAGCTTTGCGACGAACTGCGCCGCAAGCCGCGCGATCTGGAAGTGGCCGTCGAAACGAAACGCACGCCGTGGGATTCGCCCTGGTTTTTCCTGCTCGTCGTCGGATTGCTCAGCGGTGAGTGGTATCTCAGAAAGAAATGGGGACTAGTGTGAGCAATGGAGCAGGCATCCTGCGTATGCCGCACGCCTCCGCAGAATCGGCACTGTCCCTCAAAAGCACATTCCGTCGCGACCGATCCGGCCAATCGCGAGCGGGCCGAATGGCCTTCCCGAGATTCGCGAGCCCGCACTCCGCGGTCGATCGGCCGCGCCGCGAATCCGCGCCATCCTGTTTTGTGTTGAAGGGCTAGCTTGTGCGCGCACGCCAGCCTGTCGGTGCTACTAGTCGCAAAGAGCGCACATTCATACCATAAACAACTATGCGTCGGACCCAATTCCATCATGAGAGGCAACTCTTTATGCAATCGCTTCCTGCAAAACCGCGGATTTTGCGTGTGTGCTGTCAGGCTGGGAAGCCTGACCTACGGGCTCCTATTTTGCTCGGACTGTTCGCGGTCTTGTTTTCCGCCCTGCTCGCGTGGCCGACCGTTGCCGCCGACCCATCCGCCGAGACCTCGGCCACTTCCAAGCCGGCCCCGGCCAAAGATGCGTCGAACGACACCGCTCTCAAGGCCGCCGACGCGCTCTACGACGGTATCCGCGCGGAAAAGCTCGACAACGGTTTGCGCGTCTATCTCAAGCCGGTCGCCGGGTCGCCGGTCGTTACCACGATGGTCGCCTATCGCGTCGGATCGGCCGATGAAGATCTCGACAACACGGGCCTTTCGCACTATCTCGAACATCTCATGTTCAAAGGCACCGACAAACTGAAGCCCGGCGATATCGATCGCATGACGCAAATCAACGGCGGGCAAAACAACGCCTACACCACGAACGACTACACGATCTTTCACTTCGATTTTGCCGCCGATCGCTGGGATCTCGCGCTGCGCATCGAAGCCGACCGGATGCAGAATTTGCGGATCGATGAAAAACACGAATTCCAGGAAGAAAAAGGGGCCGTCATCTCTGAACTCGAGCGCGATGAAGACGAGCCCTGGGATCTCGAACAAAAAACGATCCTGCCCCTGTTGTTCGGCCCCGACAATCCGTATGGCCATCCGGTGATCGGGCAGAAGGCGCAAGTTCGCGCTGCGACGGCCGCCATCATCAAAGCCCATTACGACAAATGGTATCACCCCAACAACGCCTCGCTCATCATTTGCGGCGGGTTCGATCCGGATCAAGCGCTGGCGCGGGTGAAAGAGCTGTTCGGCCCGATACCGTCGGCCGAATTGCCGTCACGGAAGCCGAATGTGCCGGTCGAGCACAAGGAACCGGTCCATAAGGAATTCACTTCGAAATTCGATGTGCCGCGGATGCTGATGGGGTTCAACACCGTCGACAGCAACGATCCCGATCTGCCGGCGCTCGAGTTCACGCAAGCGATTCTCAGCGGCGGCAAGACGAGCCGCTTCTATAAGGACTTGGTCGAGGGGGCGGAAATCGCCACCTCGGCCGACGCCTTTCATAGCTGGGGACGCTATCCCGGTTGGTTCGGCATTCAGGTGGAGCTGCTGCCGGGCAAGGATCGCCAAAAGGCCGAGCAATTGGTCGTGGCCGAGTTGCAAGAGCTCGCCGGCCATCCCGTGCCGCAGGCCGAGATGGATCGCGTTCGGCAATTGCTTGTCGCCGGGGCCGTGTTCGATCGCGAAGCGGTTCATCAATTGGCCGACAACATCGCTCAAGGAGTTTCGGTGAACTCGCTCGATTGGCTCAAAACGCTGCTGCCGCGGATCGCCGGCGTCACGGCGGCCGATGTGCAGCGCGTGGCCAAAAAGTATTTGGATCCGCAGCATCGGGTGGTGGTGTGGTCGGTTCCCAAGCCGCAACAGGAGGAAAGCTCGTCGATCCACAGTCCGCAATCGGTGTCGGATTTGGCGCTCGGCGGCAAATCGCCGGCCCATCGCCCAAGCGGCATTGGCCGATTGGCTTCGTTTGGCCATTCGCCAAGCGGTTTGGCGGCGCGGCGCGGCGCCGGCAAAGCGTTTGACGCGGCCTCCGATGCGACGGCCGCGGCGGTGCCGATCGCCGGCGATTTCTCGCTCAAGACGGCCCGACGAGTAAAGCTGCCCAATGGCTTGGTGCTATTGCTGTGGGAAAACCATCGGCTGCCGATCGTGGTTGCCGAAGCCTTTGTCGACGATGTTTCGCTCCGCGCTCCAGGCGACAAAGCGGGGCTTTCCGCGCTCATGGGCGACCTGCTCGACGAAGGAACGCCAAAACAATCCGGCCCGCAGATTGCCGAAGCAATTGAAAACGTCGGGGGCGCGCTTTCCTTCAATTCGGCCGGAGGCTCGGTCAAGGTGCTGTCGGGCGATCGCTCGATCGGGCTGTCGCTGTTGATCGATTGCCTGCGGACGGCAAATTTTCCCGCCGAAGCGTTTGCCCGCGAGCAACAGCATCAACTAGCCGCGATCGACGATGCCCAGCGCGAGCCGATGGAGCGCGGCGGAATTCTGTTCCGCAAGCTCGTCTACGGCAAGCATCCGCTGGGCCGCCCCGCCTTGGGCACGAAAGCCAGCGTCGAAAAACTGACCTCTGCCGATTGCGCGGCGCTGCGCGATCGACTGTTCGTGCCCGACAACATGCTCATGGCCGTCGCCGGAGATTTCAATCCCGACGAGGTGGTCGACGAAATCAAGCAACTCACGTCGGATTGGAAGCCCGGCCATTTGCCGCCGCTCGATCTTCCGAAGATCGCGAAGCCGAAGGAATTCGTCGAACGATTTCTTTCGATGCCCGAGGCGGCCCAATTGCAGTTTTTCATGGGCCAGGTGGGCATCCGCCGGGCGAACCCGGATTACTACAAGCTGCTGGTGCTGGACTACGTGCTCGGCACGGGCACCGGCTTCACCGATCGGCTTTCGAGCCGCTTGCGCGACCGCGAAGGCCTGGCCTACACCGTCACGGCAAATATCACTTCCTCGGCCGGCGAAGAGCCGGGCACGTTTTCATGCTACATCGGCACCGAGGCCAAGAATCTCGACCGCGCGAAGAAGGAGTTTCTCGAAGAGCTCGAGCGGATTCGCACGGTGCCGCCGAAGACGCAGGAAGTCGACGATGTGAAGAAATACCTGCTCGGATCGCTGCCGTTTCAGTTCACCACGAACGAGGCGATTGCCGCCAAGCTGCTGTTGGTCGAGCGGTTCCATCTCGGCTTCGACTATCTGGCCGACTATCGCCACGCGGTCGAGGCCGTGACGCCCGACGACGTGCAGGCGGTCGCTCACAAGTACATCGACCCCTCGCACATGATCCTAGTAGCCGCCGGCGCCATCGACACCCACGGCAAACCGCTCGAACCACCTGCGTCTACCGCCAAATAAGCAGCACAAACCACGGATTACACCGATGACACAGATACGATCGGGCGAAAACCGACCGGCCGAACTGCTATACGAAGCGGATAGCTACCGGATATTGGGCGCTTGTTTTGAGGTTTACAATGAGATGGGGTGCGGCTTTTTGGAGGCAGTTTATCAAGAGTGCTTGGAGCTTGAATTCCATGACCGTGCGCTGATATTCAGATCGCAATCCGACCTGGCACTTAGCTACAAGGGGCGGCCCCTAAAGCAACGGCATGTCCCGGACTTTATCCTCTTCGACAAGATCGTGCTCGAGTTAAAGGCCGTCAAGGAATTGACGGCGGAGCACCGCGCGCAAGTTCATGACTACCTCAGGGCGACATCCTTTCGGCTTGGTCTATTGGCCAACTTTGGGCATTACCCCAAGCTCGAATACGAGCGCATCGTTATCTGATTTTGATTGTTTTGCCTCCGTCCGCATTCGTATCCGTGTCATCCGTGTGATCCGTGGTTGATTGTTCCATGGTAAATCCTCTTCGTAAGTCGACGCCCGAGTTGCTTGCCCCGGCGGGGGATTGGGAGGCGCTGCGCGCGGCGGTGGCCGGCGGGGCCGATGCGGTCTACTTCGGGCTGTCGGCATTCAACGCCCGGCATCGCGCCACCAATTTCTTGCCCAAGGAATTGCCGCAA
The DNA here is from genome assembly GCA_036267355.1 of Pirellulales bacterium. NCBI lineage: Bacteria > Pseudomonadati > Planctomycetota > Planctomycetia > Pirellulales > Pirellulales bacterium. Next base: position 10,401 of record DATAWG010000053.1, read on the forward strand.
GTGATGGAGTACTTGCATCGCCGCAACGTGCTCGGCTACATCGCGTTGAACACGCTGATCTTTACCGACGAGTTGGCCGAAGCCGCGCGACTGGTGGCGATCGTTTCGGAATCCGGGGCCGATGCCGTGATCGTGCAAGATCTGGGGCTCGCACAGCTTGTGCATCGGCTGGCCCCGCAGTTGCCGATCCACGGCTCGACCCAAATGACGCTCACCGAGCCGCGCGGCATCGAGTTCGTTCGCGAGCTTGGCGTCGAGCGGGTGATCCTGGCTCGGGAACTTTCGATCGAAGACATCCGCAAGATCGTCGCCCGCACCGATATGCCGCTCGAGGTGTTCGTCCACGGGGCGCTGTGCATCGCCTATAGCGGCCAATGCCTGACGAGCGAAGCGCTCGGCGGCCGCAGCGCCAATCGCGGCCAGTGCGCCCAGGCATGCCGCTTGCCTTACGAACTCGTTGTCGATGGTGCGATCAAGGAGTTGGGCGAAAAGGCGTATCTGCTCAGCCCGCAAGATCTGGCCGCCTACGATTTGATCGAGCCGCTGGTGGGACTGGGCGTGCGGTGCTTCAAGATCGAAGGGCGATTGAAGAGCCCGCAATATGTGGCCGTCGCATCGCAAACGTATCGCGCCGCGATCGACGCGGCGGCGGCCCGGCAGCCGTTTGCCTTGCCGCGCGAACAACAGCTCGCTTTGCAGCAAAGTTTTTCGCGCGGCTTTTCGCCTGGCTTTCTCGGCGGAGTGAACCATCAGCAGCTTGTCGAAGGGCGGTTTCCCAAAAGCCGCGGCGTGCGGTTGGGAACGCTCGTGCGGCAATCGGCCGATCGCGTCGTTATCGAGCTATCCGCCGAACATCCCGCGGCCATGTGCGACGCCGAACTGCCCGTGAAGCCCGGCGATGGCGTCGTGTTCGACGAAGGCCATCCGGAGCAGGAGGAACAAGGGGGCCGGGTGTACGCCGTGATGTCGCTCGGCGATCGGCGTGTCGAACTAACCTTCGGCCGCGGGCAAGTGAACACGGCCGCGATTGCCCCTAAAGCCATCGTCTGGAAAACCGACGATCCGGCTCTGCGCAAGCGAACCGAGCAGTTGGCGGCCCAAGAAGATTGCGTTCGCCGCGTGCCGCTGGAATTCCGTTTGTCGGGCGCCATCGGCGGAGTACTGCACCTCTCGATCCGCGATCCAGAAGGGCGCGAGGCCACCGCCGAATGGCCGGGCCCGTTGGAAATCGCGCGCAGGCAACCGTTTGCCGCCGAGGCAGCTCGGGAGCAACTTGGCCGGCTGGGAGATACGCCTTTTGCGATCGGTGAAGTGCAGATCGAGGTGCCGCCCGGCGCAATGGTGCCGAAAAGCGTACTCAACCAATTGCGCCGCGAAGCAGTCGAAACACTGATCGCCGATCGGCTGGCCAACCGCCGCCCGAAAATCGAATCGCTCGAAATCTCGGCAGTGCTCGACGAAATGCGCGCCGCCGCACGGAGCGCTGCCGATCGAAACGGCGACCCGTCGATCGATGTGCCGCGGCTCCATGTTCTCGTGCGCACGCAGCAGCAGTTGGAGGCGATTATCGATTGGCGGCCGGCGGAACCGCTGCTTCGCCCCGCGCTCGTCTATTGCGATTTCGAAGATGTGCGGCGCTACTCGCAAGCGGTCGCGCTGGCGCATGCCGCTGGGCAGTCGATCGGTTTGGCGACGTTGCGGGTTCTCAAGCCGGGCGAAGAAGGACTGCTGGCCCGCGTGGCCCAGGCCGGAGCCGATGCCGTGCTAGTTCGCAATTTGGCGGCGCTCGCCTATTTTCAAGATCGATCGCCGCACACGTCGTGGATCGGCGATTTTTCGCTGAACGTGGCCAACGAACTGTCGGCTCGGCTGTTTTTCGACCGCAATGCGCATCGGCTCGTGCCGAGTTATGACCTGAATTGGGAGCAATTGGCGGCGCTGCTCGCGCGCTGCTCGCCGAGCCGGTTCGAGGTGGTCGTCCACCAGCACATGCCGATGTTTCATATGGAGCATTGCGTGTTTGCGGCGCTGTTGTCCGACGGCAAAGACTGGCGCGATTGCGGCCGGCCCTGCGACACGCATCAGGTGGCGCTGCGCGATCGCGTCGGCGCCGAATTTCCGTTGACGGCCGACACCGGCTGCCGCAACACGGTGTTCAACTCGGTGGCCCAATCGGCCGCCGAATTCGTTCCGCGAATGCTGTCGCTCGGCGTGCGCCATTTCCGCGTCGAACTGCTGCGGGAAACGGCCGCCGACGCCGTGGCTCTGGTAGATCGCTATGCCCGAGTGTTGGCCGGCTTGGAAACCTCGCGCAACACATGGCGGCAATTGCAGGTGCTCAATCAACTCGGCGTGACGCGCGGCACGCTGCAAATGAAATGACGAATCCTAATGCAGAACGGAATTGTCGATGGGGATTCCGTCGCTGCGGTTGCAGAGGGCGGCCAGGACGGGGATGCTGATCTGGTAGCTGAGATTGTGAACGCTGCCATCGCAAAATACGAAGCCGGACACGTCGAAATGGGCGCTGCCGAAGCAATCGTTCGAATCGACCGCATACGTGTCTTGCTGCAGCGGCTGCGTCGCGTCGCCCCAGCGGTAGGTGTCGCCGGTCGCCCCCACGTCCCAGCCTTGAAAATCACCGAGCGACTGGCCGTTGGTGTAGAGATCGGGGCAGAGACTCTTCTCCCCGGCCAAAATCGTGTTGCTCGCGCCGTCGGTGATATGGGCGGTCTTGATCGTGCTGAGCGTGAAGCAGACCCCGGTGCAGCCGAGCGCATCGGGCGGAAAATCACCGCTTCCGAACTTCGGATTTGCCAACGCGATCGGCACCTCCATCAGCCCCTCGGAGAGCGACCAGGGTCCGGAGTAGTAGAAGTCGGCGGGCGTGTCGCCGGCATTAGCGGCGTAGTCGCTCTTTCCCTGCAAATCGTCTTGGGTCATGTTCATATACAAAGGCGAGAAGCCCGAAACATTCGACATGTGCGTATACGGCGCGACGGCACGGCGCGATGGGCATTGAAAGACCGAAAGCGCCACGGCCGCCGCCTGCCCCAGAACGGCCGGCTTTTGCGAGGGCGATAGGCCGGTCCCCAAATCGTGCAACGATTTCTGCTCGATGAACGGGAGAATATTGTAGAAGAACCCGCCGGGCTGCTGGGCGGCAAACCCCTGATCCGGATCGCCGGCCCAATACCAGCCCCATCCGCCGGTGGGAAAAAATCCCATCTGCGATTCATGCGCCAGCGCGGCCACGCCGATCTGCTTCAAATTGTTGGCGCATGCGTTGCGCCGGGCCGATTCCCGCGCCCCCTGCACCGCGGGGAGCAGCAGCGAAATCAGGATACCGATGATCGTAATCACCACCAGCAACTCGACGAGCGTGAAGCCGCCGCGCCGCCAGGCTGCACGACGGCTGCCACGCGGCCGCGCAGTCGCTCGATCTCGTTCGATGCCGCCTTCGCATCCGACCACCAGTGCTTCTCCGCAACCTCCGACCAAACCGGCTTTGGCATGCAAGTCTGTATGATATACCACCCCGTCTGCCGAACGCAAAACGGCCGGAGACGTGGCCACGCCCTAAATTGAATTCAAATTAGCTTGTCTTTCTGTCCGATCCAAATCAGGCAGCGCATTTGAAATCGGGCAGCGGAAGCCGAATACTTGGCTAGATTCATCGTAGGTAGCAACGGATTACTTGGCTTGCCACGCATTCGCGGACGACATGCATTGGTGCGCTCATAATTGGCAGGAGGGACTGGCGGCGACCCAGCGAGATCGTTCACCAAGATATGACGTGGCGATTCTTCGAACACAACGTTCTTTGAAAACGAAGAGCGATGCCTGACGGGGGACGTTGTAGTTTTTTGCAGCAGACGCTAGCATTCTGCAAAAAGCGTGCAACTTGATGGCGGAAAGCATTGGGCGGAAGGGAATGCCGATCTACGGTGATGAATCAGGTGATTGCGGGACGAGACCCGGAGCGTCCGCCATCTTTAGCCTTGGCATAGCGATGTTCGAGACCGTCGAGGCAGCGGCATCATGCCGGCAAAAGATTGCCGAACTGAAGGAGAGCTCAGGCGTAGATGAATTCCATTGGGTTGATCGGACCGACGATGAACGCAAGCGTTTTCTCGAATGCATTGCCCAAGAGAGATTTCACTACATCGTACAGACTCTTAACAAGCGACGCTCCACGCAGCGACGCTTTGGAAAAAAGGCGTTCTACAATCGAGTCGCGCAGCAACTTGCAAAGGGAATAGAAGAGTGGCTGCGTTTAGTTCAGGTGCGCAAATCAGACGGGCATTTGAACTGTTTGGTCGTCCTCGATCAGAACAATGACGATGTCTACCAAACGAGCAATGGAAACCCACCTTCGATCCATCAAGGACCACGAAGGGCGATCACTCGTAGGGCGAGTGCAGGCACACCGTTCGACCGGCGAGAACCTGCTTCAATTGGCAGATATGATTTGCGGTGCAGTTATTCACCGGCGTCATGACGACATTATCGCCCATAAGGCAAAACATCTTGAGTGGTAAAAAATGAGAGGCAGCTCAAAAGAGCCGCCTCTCTGTGGATTCTAAGAGCGCTAGTCGCGGCTCCACATCAGGACAAGCGGGGGCAGCCCCCGCCTTTCAGATAGCCAGTCGATTGCTCTAAGTGGCGTCCTACTTCCTGCGCAGAGACCCCGAGGGGTCCATAGGCACGTGTAGCGCTCTAAATTTCGTTCATAACTATTATCGATTACCACACGTTTAAGTCAATAATCGCATTTTCCGGGTTCACCGGCGTATCGCGGTACAATGGCCGCACAGGTTTTGCCGCAAGCATTCGTGAATACATGACTTGCGTTCTTCGTCAAAAGATCCGCCGCGGAACGAAAGGCACGCGACTTTTTTCACGAGGAATCTCCGAGCGGCACCGGTGCGGTTTAGCCGCCGATCATCAAAAGCATCCTCAAATCGCGGAAAACGGATCGGGGCCTATCTCGCGGATGCATTACGATTGAGGTTATGTCAGAATCCGGCGTCATTGTCCGGCGGCGTACCAATCTTTCCAGCGCTGGATGCGGCTTTGATCGGTTTCGGCCACGGCCCGCGATTCGCTGCCGGGCTCGGTTCCAGCGGAAAGCGTATTGGGAGGCGGAAGATCGCGGCCGGCGGCATGCGGCATCGCTGCAAGCGCTGCTTGCTTCACGTCCGGTCGATCGTCGAGCAGATGAACGAGCACCGGCACGAAGGATCGATCGCCGACTCGGCCCATCGCCGCCGCCGCAAGCCGGCGGACCTTCGGCGCCGGATCGTAGCCCAGCCGCTCCAATGCCGCGACTCCCGATGGATAGCCAAGCCGAGCCAGCGATTCTCCGGCCTCGACGCGAAGCGCATGATCCTCCGCCGCCAAGATCGCCTCCAACGGCTTGGGATCTTCGAGCGCCGGTAGTCGCCCGATGGCGCGAACCGCCGCTTCAACAACCGCCTGACTCGAATCGGCCAGCGATTGCGTTAGCAGCGCGGCGTGCCACGAATACGGATGCGCTGCCAAATATTCGCACGCCCGGCGACGCACTTCGGGCGCCGGGTGGCTCAATGCGGCATAAGCAAGCTGGACTGCCGGCTCGCGATTGTCGTCGGCCAACGCCTGAAAGATGCTCGACCAAACCAACGAATCCGATTCGCCGATCATCAATTCAGCTAGCCGCTGGAGAGCCAAGCGACTGAGCGGCTTTCGTGGGCCGTTCGCGGCGGATGGATTTCGCGTCTCGCTTTCGATCGCCGCCGCCGCATTCCGCCGCTCGCGCACGTCGGACGATCTGAGCCGCGCGATCTGGGCAAACTCCGGGCTTGCCGCGGGAAGGGCCACGGTGAAAATGTCGTCGGGCATTGGCGCCGAAAGCGTCAGGCTCGCCTCGCCCAGCAGATCGGGCAACTCGGGCCCGAACGCGACCAGAGCCTGCATCGCCGCAGCGCGAGCCTCGGCGGTCGTCGGCGACTGAAGTTGAGAGATCAACCGGCCGACCTCTCTCGCATTCGCTTCGAATTGCTTTGCGTTCGATGCATTCGACGCCGATTTGGTTTGAATCTTTTCCTTTGGCGGTCTGGTCGTGGCTGGGGTAGTGCCGGATGCCATGCTGTCGGATCGCCATTTGGCGCGCAACTGCTCCATTTCGGCGGCCCGGCGCGGCGAAGCGGCTTCGATTTCGAAATCCGCCGCCGGCGGCCACATCTTGGCAAGCTGCAGGGCCGCCGCCTTTCGCGTCAGGTATGCCCGGCCCTCCATGCCGGACAAGAGAATTGGTGCGGACAGTTCGAGCGGCCAATGACCGACAGCTTCGACGGCAGCCGTCGCGACATCGGTGTTTGCATCCGCGACCAATCGTTCGGCCAAATCCTTTGGCGGCTGAGCCGATTTTCGATCGAGAATCGGCACCAGTGCCCGGCGGACGCGCCACGATTTGTCGCCGACCGCGGTCGGGCCGATTTGATCATCGCCGGCGGCAACGAGCGCTCCGACGGCCGCGGCCCGCATGAGTTCGGTCCCTGTCTCCGCAATTCGCCGCAATTCGGCGACGGCCTGCGGACCGCCGAGCCGGCCCAACTCCGCCGTCGCGGCGAGCCGCACCAACAGATCCTGATCCAAGAGCGATTGGCGCAGCAATTCAAATGCTTCTGGATGCTGCCGCACCGCGAGCGTATGAAGCGCGGCCCGGCGGACGCTTGTGTCGGGGTCGCCGACGTAGCGCGAGATGTTCGGCGGCAGCGGGCCGGAGGCAAAGCCGGCTAGCGCTAACAAAGCTTCGCGACGAACGCTTGCCGCGGGACTTGAGAGCGCCGCCGCAAACCGCGGTTCGCCGCTTGCATCGGAATTCTGCGCAAATCTCGAATCCTCGGCATGCTCGAGGGCGCACAACAATTCCGTGTGCAATTCGGCGCGATACGTGCGCGCTGCTGCGCCGGAAAACCGGCCATGCTCATCCACGAGCCGCCGCAATTCCCCGCCGATCTTTTCCCATCCCAATTCGCCGAATGCTTCCGCGGCCGCACAGCGTTGCCACGTGTTGGTGTCATTGGAACGGATCGCGCGCAGCAGCGGCTCATAAGCGGCCGAATCGTGTTGCCGGGCTAGCAAAATTGCTGCATTCGTGGCAACGACCGGATCGCTCGACCCGACCGCGATGCGTAAATCGGGACGATTGTCGGCCGGCCGCGCCATCAGCTTTTCGAGACCAGGATGCCGCCAGCGATGCGAAAGGTCGGGGGGCGGAGCGCGATCGGTATCGGATTGCGATGATGCCGGATGCCATCGGCCGCCCATGCGGTTGTTCGGCGTCGAGGCGGAAGTTTCTTGGGTCGCATCAGCGACCGGCGAGGCCGCGAGCGGGTTTGCTGAATCGTTGGCCACGAACAGCCAGCGTGGATCGGCCAGCGCGCCGGGTTTGTCGATGGGCGGCGGTTTTTGGGTCGTCGCGGCAGACGGATGCGGTGGCGGCACAGAGGGGGCCGCAGCCGCCGGTGGATTCCACTGCGGAGCATCGGTCGTGCCGCGAACGCTCGACGCGGTCCACCAAGCACGGCAGCCGGTGAAAACGCAAAGCAGAATTGCGGCCAAACTGCTCGCGGCGAGCCACTGCTGGGCAAGCCGGCCGTGGCGCCCAGCGCGACGGTGGAACCCATCGCGATGGGAAACAGCGAGATGTTTCGACGGAACAGCCACGATTGCAAATCCTTTTGCCTGGCCAAACGTCGCCGCCCCATCCTGGGGCGGTTGTCGAATCGACTCTTCTCGCGGGCTGGGAAGCCTGCCCTATTTTCCGGCTCGCGGAGCGGTGGCCGCCGGCGCTGCGGCGGGTTTCTCCGGTTCCGCGTCGAACGAATCTTCCTTGCTTGCGCCGGTGGCTTTTTCCGGCGCCGGAGCCCGGCCTTGCGCACCCGCTGCCCCACCCGCCAATGCGGCTTCGAGCCCGGCGCCGGCCTTCGAAATTCCCGTTTTGAGCACGTCGTAATCGGCGGCCTTCGGATCGCAGGCCGCCATCAATAGGGCCAGATTTTTTTCCACGCTTTCGACAAACTGCTGGTGCTTCGTGCCGGCCGTGGCTGTGCTGAGCCCCTTAAGGCCGCGATCCAAGGCGTACAACTGGCTGCGCAGCAGAGGAATGGAAACGAACAGTTCACGGTTCGTTGCGCCGGCAAGGCCAGCGCCGGCGGCTCCGGGCTGGGCCGCGGCGCCGAGCAATCCGCCGGCGGTTGCGGATGCGGCGTTGGTCGGCGCCGGAACTCCGGCTGCGTCTCGGCGCTCGTCGGCCCGCGCCAGTTCGGCTTTGTAGGCATCGACGGCGACCTGGCCGATGCTTGCCGCCGTGGCCGATGCGTTCATCGATTCGGGGGCGTGGAATGAAATGCTGCCGAGCGCCTTGGCGGCCGAACACGACAATTCAGGCGACGATTGACTGTCTTTCAAGATTCCGTCAAGCGCGGCGACCACCGTGAGATTCGGCCCGGCATCGCCGAGCGCGGCCAGCACGTCGATCGCGCGGCGGCGAATCCAATCGTGCCCGTCGGCGGTTCGGCCTTTCGGTGGCGTTTTCTCGTTGACGATTTTTAGCATCGCGGCGATGAATTGAGGCCGCGCCGCTCCCTCCGTTCCCGCCTCGGCGTGCTTCAGCAATCCGTCGAGCGCTGCGACCCGAACCACATCGATCGAATCGAGGCAGGCCAGGAGCGCGGGTATCGTGGTCCGAAGCGGCTTTTCCGAGCCCGATTCCTGTAAGCTGGCGATCAAGAGCGCGGCATTGTAGCGGGCCAAGGGATGGTAGTTGCCTAGTGCGATCGTGCGCATCGCTTGGATCGTTATTTGCGTCAAATGGTTGAAGGGCTCTTGATTGGAATTCTTGCCGGCTTGAAGGATGAAAAACTTGGTGAATTCGTCGCGGCAGGTCGGCAACATACTATGCCGCCACTTCACCGCCTTGTTTTTCGGATCCTCGGTCATCGTCAGCACATTGGCGCCGGGCTCTTTGTAAAGCGTGAATTGCGGGAACAGGATGTTATTGAAGTACGCATCGAACACGACGACGTTCCAATCCAGATCGCCCCGCAGCATCGCGCGCGGATCCTTGTTCTGCGACGCATTGCTAGCCTTGTTCCAACCGCGCAGCGATGGCGGGTCGACCGGCATTTCGAGATACGGCGCCGCAGGGTCGGCGGCCCGAGCGACCCTTGCCGCCGTCGTCCACCAACCGAACACAAGCGCCAAGCCCACCAAGCTGCCCAACGCGGGCAGCCAAAATCGAATCGCCGCTCGCCTGATAAAGATCGTTTGCGCGACCATAGACAATGCCTCCCCCGCTCGTTCCGATGAAGAGATCCGTTCCGGAATCTTTAGACAAGCCTGCTCCGTAATCAAGACTACTCGTGGCGCAATGGCGATGTCAAGCGAAACGGGGGGTTCGAGCGAGGGGCGCGACGCGGGGAAGGACAGGCGGGAGGCGTCGGCGCGCGCGGCGCGCCCAGGCAAGGACCGGAAGAATCGCTCGGCGATTGAGGACGGCGCGGCGGCCTTCCCTGGGCTTACAGCGATAGCGGCGGTGGTGCTTGCGTTGGTTCGAAACACGTGGTACCACTCATCGCCGTATGACACTCCTCTATTCCGATCCGCGGTTTCTCAACCATCGCACCGGCGATCATCCGGAAAATCCCTCGCGGCTCGAACACATCGTCCGGCTGCTCGATGCTAGCAAATTGGCCGATCGCTGCCGGCGAGCGGAATGGCGGCCCGCGTCGCCGAACGAAATTACCGGCGTTCACCAGCCGGCATATATCGAGGCGGTCGTGGAATTCATCGGCCGCGGCGGCGGGCAGATCGAAGCCGATACGGTCGTCAGCCCCGGCTCGCTGGAAGCGGCCCAACTGGCGGTCGGAGCCGTGCGCGATGCGGTCGGCCGCGTCGTTGCCGGGGAAGATGCGACAGCGCTTTGCTTGGTGCGGCCGCCGGGGCATCATGCCCGGCCCGCTGCCGTGATGGGCTTCTGCCTCTTCAACAACGTGGCCGTCGGGGCGCGGATGGCCATCGACGAATTGCAACTCGACCGAGTGCTCGTGGTCGACTGGGATGTCCACCATGGCAATGGCACGCAAGAATCGTTTTGGAGCGACGAGCAAGTCGGATTCATGTCGATTCATCGGTATCCGTTTTACCCCGGCAGCGGCGCGGCAGACGAAACCGGCGGCGGCCCGGGCCTCGGCGCGACGTTGAACCTGCCGGTCGCCCTCGGCACTTCGCGAGCGGATTACCTGGCCCGATTTACCGATGAACTCGACCGCTTCGCCGATCGCATCCAGCCGCAGTTGGTGCTCGTCAGCGCGGGTTTCGACAGCCATCGCGCCGATCCGATCGGTTCGCTCGGATTGGAAGTCGAAGATTTTGCCACGTTGACGCGAGCGGTTCGTGCCGTGGCCGACGCCCACGCCGGCGGCCGAATCGTCAGCGTTTTGGAAGGGGGATATAATCCACCAGTGCTCGCTGAATGCGTCGCGATCCACCTGAGCGAATTGCTATCGCTGGAGTAAACCTTCCCATGTAGCAGGCACACGCCGTGTGCCGTCCGCCCGTCGCGGCGCGCTACTTACTTAACGCCGCGCCGCGCACCGAGCGGTGCCGACGGCACACGGAATGTGCCTACTACGTTGGTCGCTCCGTTCGTCGATAGCGACTCCTGACCACTGGCCCCTGACCCCTGTTTCGTATGTCCCTCCTCGCCGATGTCGACGCCTTCTGCCGTGAGTTGCGTCCGATCGAAGATTTGCACTATCTCGAACGCCGGCAGAACGAACAGTTGGTGCCGCTGGCGTTGAAATACAATTTGCTCGGAATGCCGGTGCCGAACGAATATGGCGGGCGCGGGGCCGATGCTGTGACCTACGCGAGGGCGCTGGTGCGGATCGGCCGCGAAGGAACCGGAGTGCGAACTTTTTTTTCCGGCCACACGTCGATCGGCCAATATCCGATCCTGCGATTCGGAACCGCCGAGCAGAAGCAAGCGTATCTCGCCTCTTCGACTCGCGGCGAGCGGATCATGGCCTTCGCCCTGACCGAGCCCGAGGCCGGCAGCAATCCGCTGGAAATGACGAGCACCTATCGCCGCGATGGCGGGCGGTTCTTGTTGAGCGGCGTGAAGTATCTGATCTCGAACGGCGGCATCGCCGACACGGTGATCGCGTTTGCCTATCCGGCCGACGGCAGTGATCCAGAACGTAGCGGTGCCGGCCGCCGCATCAGCGCGTTTATCGTCGACACGGCCGGCGCCACCTTCGAGCGCGAAGACTTGCCGGCCAAACTCGGCATGCCGACGGTGAACACCGGGATGTTCGAAATGATCGACCATCCGGTGCCCGTCGAAAATCTTCTGGGGGGCGAAGGGGAAGGATTTCGCATTGCAATGGCGACGCTGATTTCCGGCCGCCTGAGCGTGGCGGCGGGATGCTTGGGCGTGATCGAAGATTGCCTGGCCGAGGTGTTGGAATATTGCCGCACCCGGCATCAACACGGCAAGCCGATCGGCCGGCATCAGTTGGTGCAGGAACATGTGGCGGCGATTGAATTGGCCCGCAATTCCAGCGGGCTGATGATCGAGCAAGCCGCGGCAGCGAAGCAATTGGCGGAAGAGAACCCGGCAGATGCGGCGCTCACCGCGGCGGCCGACCTGCAGGTGGCGCAGGCCAAGCTGTTCGCATCGAACGCGGCCTGGGACGCCGCCGACCGGGCGGTGCAAGTCTTTGGCGGCCGCGGCTGGTCGAATCTCTATCGCGTCGGCAGGCATCTGCAAGACGTTCGCGTGTGCCGCATCTACGAAGGTACCGACGAGATCCTGAAGTTGAAGATCGCGGCCGCCTTGCTCGGCAAGGAATTCTCGGCGTTCTAACAGCCCGTTGAAAAAGGGGATTGGCTTCGAGCGCCCGGGCGGGCTTATCGGACATTTGCCGCGAGGTGCCTGCCCCTTTTTCAATAGACTGCTAAGCCGTCGAAGGACGGCCTGGGCGTTTCGGACGGCCGTCTTCGCTAACGCTTCGGGCTAGCGTGCGTGCGTCGAACGGATGCTGGCCCGAAGCGTCAGCGAGGAATCGCCGCGAACCGATCGTTCCCTTGAGCCGCCGGCGCTTCCATGGCCCACGCTGGTCCGAGTTTGCCGGCTATTCCGCTTTTGCCGCGCTTCTGGCGGCGCGGATTGTCCTATATTTGCTTGGCGTGCGGCGCGCTTTGCGCGGCCGATGTCGCCGACGATCCCCCTTGCAATCGCCAAGCAAATTTTGTCGATCTCACATGTCCGCCGCAGACGCCATCGACATCGACGACACGCCGACCCGAGCGCTGCGCCATCCGGCAGCGGGAATGGCGGGCGTCGCGATTGCGCCCGCGGATGAGCCGCCGGCGCAGCGCAGCCCGCGCCGCCGGCTATTGAGCTACGAACTCGGTGAACCGATCGGCTCGGGCGGCATGGGAACGGTTTACAAGGCCGTCCACACCTGGCTTGGCCGAACGGTTGCGGTCAAATTCATCGCCAAAGAAGTGCTTGGCGATCCAGAGGCAGTCGCTCGCTTCGCACACGAAAGCCGCGCCATCGGCAGGCTTGACCATCCGAATATCGTCCGGGCGATGGATGCCGGATGCGTCGGCGGCACGCATTTCCTCGTGACCGAATTCGTCGACGGCTGCGATTTGGCCCGGCTTGTAAAGACGGTCGGACCGTTGCGAATTTCCGACGCGTGCGAAATCGTTCGCCAAGCGGCGCTTGGTCTTCAACATTTGCACGAGCAGCAGTTGGTGCATCGCGACGTGAAGCCGTCGAATTTGCTGTTGAGCCGCTTGGGCATGGTCAAGCTGCTCGATTTCGGCCTAGCCAGGATCGACTCGAATCAAACCGCGCTTACCACGACCGGCCAGATGATCGGCACGCTCGATTTTCTTGCTCCCGAGCAAGCCGCCGATGCCCGGCAAGTCGATATTCGCAGCGACATTTACAGCCTTGGCTGCACGCTCTATTTTCTGCTGACCGGCCAGGCTCCATTCAGCGGACCGGAATACGCCACGCCGGCCAGCAAGATCAAAGCGCATCTGGCGGATTCGCCACCGTCGCCGAAGCGCGGGACTGGGCGGATTCCGCTAGCCGTTGTCGCATGCTTGGATCGCATGATGGCGAAGTCGCCGGCCGAGCGCTATCCGGCGCCCGCCGAAGTGGCCAGGGCGCTCGCGGCGCATGCCCGCGGAGCGGATTTGCCGAAACTGGCATCGCGCGGCGCGGATGCCGGTTCGATTTCGGCGAGCCGGGCTGCCGCGGAGCCGATGTGGAGCAGTATGCAACGCGTCGCCGGATCGATCCCGGCGACCGCCGGCTGGATGCTGCGGCAGATGTTCGGCCGTCGCACGCCTTTCCGTAGCCCAGCCAAGCACGAACCGCTCCTTTCCGTGAGCGGCGTGGTCGGCCTGATCTTGATCGCGCTGATTCTCTCGCGATGTTCTTGCATCAGCCGCCTGATGCCGGGCAAGTCGCGCGGCGCTGGCGGCGGACCGCCGCCGGCCGATGTTCATTACTTCCGAATCGGCCCCGGTCCGGCCGAGCATCCTTGAATCGCGGCCATTTCGAAAGCAGTTTTTCCATGCAAGATTTCGCTCCCACTCGATTTTCGAATAGTTTGAACGGACGGATACAGAACCGTGCCGCCGTCGAACGCACCAGTTGCTTTGTGCGGCTTTATCCGGCGGAAGGAATCGGCGAGTTTATTCAACTCGGCGATCCGATGCTGCTGATCGGCCGCGACCCGTCGTCGAGTCTCGAGCTGGCCGACGATTCGGTGTCGCGTTCTCATGCGACGCTCGAATGCCTCGACGGCGAATTCGTGCTCTCCGACCTCGGCAGCACCAATGGCACGTATGTCAACGAACGGCGGATCGATTCCCAGCGGCTTTGCCCCGGCGATCGCGTGCGATTCGGCAACCAGATTTTCAAATTTCTTTCGGCCGACCGGATCGAAGCCGACTATTACGAGACCGTCTACGGCATGATGATCACCGACGGTTTGACGCAGGCTTATAGCAAGCGATATCTGATGGATGTCATCGAGCGCGAGCTGCACCGCACGCACCGCACCCGCCGCCCGCTTTCGGTACTGATGCTCGACGTCGATCGCTTCAAAGAAATCAACGACACCCACGGCCATATGACGGGCGACGAAGTGCTGGTGGAGATTTGCCGCCGAGCGAAAACGCAGCTTCGCAGCGACGAGGTGTTTGCCCGTTGCGGCGGCGAGGAATTTGCGCTGGTGATGAGCGACACTCCGCTCTCCGCGGCACACGAGGTCGCCGAACGGCTTCGCCAAACAATCGCCGATCATCCGGTGCACACCGAGCAAGGCGAGATTCGGGTTACCGTCAGCATCGGCATTGCTCGGACGCACGGCGAGGAAAGGGCGACGGCCTGCGAATTTCTGCACCGCGTCGATCAGCAGCTTTACGCCGCGAAACAGTCGGGCCGCAACCGCGTGATGAGTTGACCGTAGCTACCTCCCCGCCGCCGAATTGAGCCAGGAGGCCGAAGCGCGAGCAAGGGAATCGTTTTGCTCCGGCCGAAATGGTGATTGGGCAATTGCCATCACGCTTCGTTACTTCCTTGCTTGCGCTGCGGGCTCCGGTTGCTGCGGGCTCTGGTGCGCCGCGAGGAGCGTGTTGTGCAGGAGCATGGTCACCGTCAGCGGGCCGACGCCGCCCGGCACCGGCGTGATGTAGCCGGCCACTTCGCGGACCGATGGAAAATCGACGTCGCCGAACATTTTTCCATCGAGGCGGTTCATTCCAACATCGATCACCGCCGCTCCCGGCTTCACCATGTCGGCCGTGATGAATCTTGCCCGGCCGATCGCCACGATCAAGATATCGGCTTGCCGAGTGATGTCGGCAAGATTGGACGTGCGGCTATGGCAGACCGTCACGGTCGCATCGGCCCCTGCTCCGCGCTGCACCAGCAGCAACGCCATCGGTTTGCCGACGATATCGCTTCGCCCGACGATCACCGCATGCCGGCCGGCAATTGGGATTTGGTTTCGCACGAGCAGTTGTTGGATGCCGTAAGGCGTGCAGGGCAAAAATCGCGGATGGCCTTGCGCGATAAGCCCGACGTTTTCAGGATGAAACGCGTCCACGTCTTTGAGCGGGCTGACGGCTCGCAACACTCGAGCCGCGTCGATCTGCGGCGGCAACGGCGTTTGCACCAGAATGCCATGCACCGGAGCACCATTGTTTCCGGTGCCGCTATTTCCGGCGATATTCAACGTGGCGATGAGATCGAGCAGTTCATCGGTCGTTGTCGAGGTCGGAAGCCGATAGAGCTGGCTCACCATTCCGACTCGCCCACAAGCCAATTGCTTGTTGCGAACATAGACTTCGCTCGCCGGATCATTGCCAACGAGCACCGCAGCCAGGCAAGGCGCGACGCCGTGCGCATCGACAAATTCAGCCACTTGCGCAGCCATTTCCTGCTGGATCGTCGCGGCGAGCGCTTTGCCGTCGAGAAGTTTTGCGGTCACAAGACACGCCCCAATCACGATGCGTTGCAAGATCCGATAATCATCGGGCATCGAGCAGCATACACACTCGGGCGGTTAGCCGACAGTTCCGCGTTTGGAATTTGACGCGGCGAAATACGCGGCGGAAAGGCAATGATTTCCCCGGCCGCTATGCGGTCGCTTGTTCGCTCAAGCCGAGTTCCTGCCGCATCGTGTCGCGGATCTTGAACTTTTGGATCTTGCCGGTGACCGTTTCTGGAAACGCTTCGACGAAGCGGACATATTTCGGCACTTTGAAGAATGCCAATCGGGCACGGCAAAAGTCGCGGAGTTCTTGCTCGGTGGCGGTTTGGCCCGTTTTGAGCTTGATCCATGCGCAGACTTCTTCGCCGTATTTTGGATCGGGCACGCCGACGACCGCCGCCTGCTCGACGGCCGGGTGCGTGAACAGAAATTCTTCGATCTCGCGCGGATAGATGTTTTCGCCGCCGCGGATCACCATGTCCTTGATTCGGCCGGTGATTTTGTAATAACCGTTCGGAAGCCGCAGGGCGATGTCGCCCGTGTGCAGCCAGCCGTCGGCATCGATGGCGGCGCGTGTGGCCTCGGGATTCCTGTAATAGCCGAGCATCACAACATGGCCGCGGGCGCAGAGTTCCCCTTGCTCGTTGTCGCCGAGCGTGGCGCCGCTGACGGGATCGGCGATTTTCACTTCGATGTTCGGAATCGGCCGGCCCACGGTTTCCACGCGCATTTCCAGCGGATCGTCGGTGCGAGTTTGCGTGATGATCGGCGACGCTTCGGTTTGGCCGTAGCCGATCGTGATCTCGCTGCAGCCGAGATCGCCGACCACGGCCCGCATGGTTTCGATCGGACAAGGGCTGCCCGACATGATGCCGGTGCGGAGCGAGGAAAGATCGCGACCGGGCCGGCTCGGGTCGTTCAATTCGGCGATGAACATCGTCGGTACGCCGTAGATCGCCGTGGCCCGTTCGCGCTCGATCGCGTCGAGTGTGGCGGTGGGGTCGAACGATTCGGCCGGGATGATCATCGCCGCGCCGTGGACGACCGCGCTCGTGGTCCCGAGCACGCAGCCGAAACAATGGTAGAACGGCACCGGAATGCAGATCCGATCGCGCTCGGTAAGCTTCAGGCAATTGCCGAAATAAAACGTGTTCAGCAGCAGGTTGCGATGGCTGAGCGTGGCGGCCTTTGGAAAGCCGGTCGTGCCGGAGGTGTATTGAATGTTGATCGCGTCGTTCGGGCGGAGCGTGGCGGCGGACGCGTCGATCGCCGAATGCGGAGTTGTTTGGCCACGGCGGTACATTTCGTCCCACGAGATCATTCCGGACCGCGGTGTGCCGCGCATGGCGACCGCCCAGCGCAAGCGTGGAAACGCCGCTGTCTGCAATTGGCCTGGTTCGGCGGCCGCCATTTCCGGGCAAACTTCCGCGAGCATCGCGAAATAGTCCGACTTCTTAAAGCCGTCGATCAGAAACAGGGCCGTCGCATCGCATTGGTTCAAAACATATTTCAGTTCGAACGGCCGATAAGCCGGGTTGATCGTCACTAGCACCGCCCCGATTCGCGCGGTGGCGAATTGCAAGAGGACCCATTCCGGAACGTTCGTGGCCCAAACGGCCACATGCTCGCCGCTGCGGATCCCGAGAGCCAACAACCCGCGGGCCGCATCGTCGACGCGCTCCAAAAACTCCCGCCACGAGAGCCGCAGATTCAATTGCGGAAACACGAGCGCATCGCGGTCGGCAAAGCGGCCGGCGGTCGCCGCGAGCGCCTGGCCGATCGTCAGCCCTTCGACCCAAGGAGTGTCTGAATCCGCCATGCGATACCGTCTCCTCCGGGGGCCCGGACGCCTGCAGCGCTAGCAAGGATGACTTCGGTTGGTGCGCCAAAAGGGGTCGGCCGCGCCAAAGGGGTCAGGCACATTTTTCGGCGTTGCGCTTTTTCGACAATGCCGGCCGCCGATGTGCCGAAAAATGAGCCAGACCCCGTTATTCGCGCAGTGGGTCCGACATCGCGATCGCCAGCGGCACAAACACCATCAGCGGCAGCCACGCCGCCAGCGACGGGCTGATCCAATAGCTCGACCCCAAATATTGCGCCCCCATCACCAACATCAGAAACGCCACCACCAATCCGACGCACATTCCAATCGCCGCGAAAACATTCTTCCCCCGCTGCAACATCAACGGCAAACCGAGAAACAACAGTGTCATATCCAACAGCGGCTGTAGCGGCCGAGCATGGATTGCCACCGCCACGTCGGCCCCCAGCGCCAAGCTCCGATTACGCAACCCGGCTACTAATTCTAGGAACGAGGCGTAGCGCAGCCAATCGTCGGCCCCGACGAGTTGTTCGAACGTGATATCGCTCGGCACAAAGCATTGGTCCTCCTTCAGCCAATGATAGTCGTGCGGCGACAGCACGAGCGGCTTGCCGTTTTTGTCCAACAGCGACGGCCGCTTGGCCAAATCCTTCGGCTGCGTGAGCCCAGTCATAAGATAGCCGCTCGGATGCTTGGCATCGGCCGGAAGGTAATAGGCGTCGGCCGCTTGAAGCTGTTTGTAAGGGGCATCGAGCGACTGGGGGAGCATGAAATTTGGCTCGATGATTTGCCGGGCTTTGGCGACGGTCTGCTTGCCGCGGAGGAGGATGTCGGTCGAATCGTCGCGCTTGGGGCGGAGTTCTTTGGCCCGCTCGCCGCCCAGATCGTGCGAATCGAGAGCCAACTTGTCGCGCACGCGTGGAATCACCAGTTCGCGGCTCGCGGCCGCAAGCAGACTAATCACTAGCGCCGCATACACGATCGGCTTGATGATCCGCCGCTGGGAAATACCCGCCGCCAAAAGGGCCGTCAGTTCGTTGAATCGCTGGAACATCGCCAGCGTAAACATCGCCGCGATCAAGGCCACGATTCCGCTGGTGGCGTCGAAAAACGACAGGCTTCGGTAGACGTAGTATTTCCCGATCACCGCGAACACGCCGCCGTGTCTTTCCCCATAGCTAATAAACTCTTCCAAATTCGTGAACGCATCGATCACGATATACAGCCCATCCATGCTGCAAAAGCAGATCAAGAAAATCTGCAAGAATTGGCGGAGCAGGTATCGGTAGAGGATGAACATGCTCGCGCCGGCGGTGGGCGAAAAAGACCGGCCAAATGACAAGACAAAACGGCCGGGAGTATTGGGCAATGGTGGGCCGAAGGATAGGGAACCGTCCGTCGCCGGTCAAGATGAAGGGGGGAAGCACGAGCCGGGGCGGCAGGGGAGGCGTCAACGCCGGCCCGACGCGCGAAACCGCAAGCGAGCTGCTTTCCCTAGCGGCGGCTTGAGGCTCGCTTGCGATTTCGCGCGTCCGGCCGCAGCCCCCGCTTCCCCTTGCACCGCTTGCCCCGCCGCCCACTAGCAACTTGGCGAACAGCGATGGTAAACTAACGGTTACGTTGCACTTCCACCGGAGTATTTCGCATGGCCACCGCCACCTGTCCCAAATGTCATCTGCAGGTTTCCCTGCCAAATACCGACGACCACACGGTTTGGGTCCGCTGTCCGTTGTGCGGCGGGCAATACTCGCTCCGCACGGCCCTCGACCATGTTCCGCCGTCGCTGGAAATCCTCGGTCCAGCCGCCGCTGCTTCGACGGCCGCGGCTGGCGAAATGGTTGAATCGGGTGGCATGGCCGCCGCGGCGGGAATGGCGGCATTCGGCGAAATGCATGCTCCAAACATGCCGGCGGGCGAAATGCCGGTCCATGAATTGGCCGGCCACGAACTTCAAGCCCATGGCGAAATGGGCACGCCCGCCGACACGCTCGCACATCCCGAACACGGCGCAATGTTGGCCCCGCTCGCCGACGAGCATTTTCTGCATGCCGATCAAGGCGCCAACGGCGAACACACGGCCCAGCTCGCGTCGGGCGCTCCGTCGGACCATGCCGCCGCCCAGCCGCTGGGATTGGACCAGGTAGGCAGCGAGCCGCACGATCTTGGCGAACATCTCGGCGATTTCGATCTTGATGCAACCGAGCACAATGGACTGAATCCCGAGGGCGCTTTTATCGGGCACGGCGGATTGGCTGCGCACGAGTTGGCCGCGCACGAGGTGGCCGAACACCCCGAGCATGCCGGCGAAGAAGGTCTGTTGGAACACGATCCGTCGGAGGCCCTGTTCGGCGAGGTGCATGAGGGCACGAACGATAGGGCCGGTGGCGAACACGAGCACGCGATCGGACCAAATGGCGAACACGTGATCCAGCCCAGCGACGCGACCGATGGCGATCCGGAATTCCAATTTGCGGATGCCGAAGCCGGGGCGGAAGAAGATGGAGGCGACGAGCAGCAGGCGATGGGCGGAATCGCGACGATGGTGAAAACCGCCCCGCCGCCGAAAAAACGGCGGCAAGCGCCGCTGATGGTGAAGGTCGTCGGCGTTCTGGTGGGCTTGGGATTTGGCGTGATCGGCTGCTACCTCGTGTTCGGCGTGTTCTTGCTGATCGGCAACCACGAGGCTTCGATGTGGGGACAGCAATTCCATTTGAAATCGATCTATCCGACGTTCGTCAGCAAGCATATTGCCGACGAGCCGACGCCGCCGGCCCACCATGCAAAAACGCCCGAAAAGCTGACTGCCGGATCGACGCCGGTGGCGAATCCCGTAGCCCCGCCCGCTTCGCCCGACAATGGGGGTCCGCCGGCAACCCCCGGCACGCCGGCAGCGAACGCTCTGGCGCAGCAGCCCGACAAGACTTCGACGCCGCTGGAGACGTTCGAAGATCCGACGAAGGCTCCTCCCAGCGACTTAGAAAAACCCAATTCGTCGAAGCCCGATCTTTCTAAGCCCGATGTGCCGAGCGTCGCGTCGCCGAAATTCGAGGAACCGGCATTGCCCTTCGGCGACAAGACCCAAGGTAAAACGCCTGACAAAACGCCCGATAAGACAGCAGACAAAACGCCGGAAAAATTGACCACGCCAGCCGTTCCTGAAAAAGTTGCTCCGGCCTTCGAAGACCCGACCGCAAAGCCGGATAAGCCGGCCGTGACACCGGAAAAACCCGCCACGACGCCAGACAAACCGGCTGCCATCCCGGCCAAGCCGGAAACGCCGGCAGTTCCACCCGAAACAACTCTGCCGGCCGGCATTCCACCCACCGGAAAGACGCCCGATAAAACGCCTGAAGCGCCGCCCGAAAAGACCGTCGAAAAGCCGGTCGTGCCGGTTCCGGAAAAACCGGACGAACATCCGGCTCCCACAGCCGAAGCACAGCCGCCGGCTGCCGATCAACTCGCCAAAGTCGATGTTGCACTGACGCTTAGCGAGCAAACCTCGGAGAATCTCAAATCGGCTGCGCCGGGCGCCGATCGCTCGAGCAGGATCAAGGCCAGCGTGGCCAACTACAAGGCGATGAGCCACTTGGCCACCGAACTCGGGGCCCTCGGCAGCCCGTCGGCCGACCCGGCATTCGCCGCCCGCATCGAGGCGTTGCGGAAGAAAGCCGCGGCGCTGGCCGAAACGATGGGCTCGCCCGCCGAGCGCGACACGACTGCCATGCTCGCCGGCAAATGGATCGCATCGCCATCGCGCAAGGAAGGGGGCGCGGTGATCGTCGGCACGCTCGTCAAGATCGAGCCGGCCGACAAAGGCTTCGTAGCGCATATCAAGATGCCGAGCGATTCCAAGGAGCTGGCCTTCACGACGGCGAAGAAGCCCGAGGCGGCCGAGGGTTCGCCGGTTGTCGTGCTCGGCCTGCTCAACGCCGACGACGGCGGCACGGCGATCGAAATCCTACCCTCGTCCGACGACAAATCCGCCGCTCCGCCGCCCGCCGATAAACCCGCGACCGATAAACCCGCGACCGATAAATCCGCGACCGATAAACCAGCCACAGACAACGCGGCGCCCGTAAAACCGGCAGCGGATAAACCGGCAGCGGATAAAGCGGCAGCGGATAAACCGGCGGCTCAATAGCGCTCTTGGAGCCTGCTGCGCTCGCAAGGGAATACCGAAACTTCCTTGCTAGCGCCGCGGGCTCGTTGCATTCCTCACCCCTCGCCCTCACCTGTGCTCCCTCCATGCCCGACGGTCGCACGGCGATTGTTTCATCCGTCTGGAAGCATCCGCCGAGCGCCGCGACCATCGCTCGGCATATCGCCGCCGGCGAGCTATCCGCCGTCGAAGTGCTCGAGCCGCATCTCACGCGAATCGAAGATGTCGATCGGAAGCTGAATGCCGTTGTCGTGCGGCGGTTCGACGCGGCGCGGGCCGAAGCGCGGGCGGTCGACGATTGCCGCCGCCGCGGCTCGCCTCTTGGGCCGTTGGCCGGAGTGCCGATCACCGTCAAGGAATGTTTCCAACTCGCGGGCACGGCGACAACGCTGGGCGTTCGCCGCCGCACGAACTCCACCGCCCGCACCGATGGAACGCTCGTCGCCCGATTGCGGGCTGCCGGCGCGATCGTCGTCGGCAAGACGAATGTGCCGCAGCTCATGTTGCTCTACGAGACGGACAATCCGCTCTTCGGCCGAACGAACAATCCCTGGGATATTGGCCGTGCGGCAGGCGGTTCGAGCGGCGGCGAGGCGGCCATTATTGCTGCCGGCGGCGTGCCGCTTGGCTTGGGGAGCGATCTCGGCGGCAGCATCCGCCAACCGGCCCATGTTTGCGGAATTCATGGCCTGAAGCCCACCGGCGGCCGCATCACTTGCGCTGGCAGCTCGAATGCACTCGAGGGTTTCAATGCCTTTCCAATCCAACCCGGCCCGATGGCGCGGCATGTCGAGGATTTGGCGCTAGCGATGCGCGTGCTGACCGGGGCCGATAGTGGCTCGGCCGACAGTCGCTCGGCCGATGCGACCGATGGATTTGAATTCTCCAGCCGTGGCAAGTCGGGTTGGATCGACACGGACGTGCCACCGGTGGCATGGCGCGATCCGGCGGATGTGGAAGTCGGATCGCTGCGCGTCGCGTATTGGACGGAGGATGGTTATTTCCCGGCGGCGCCGGCAGCGCGCCGCGCGGTGGTCGAAGCGGCGGCGGCGGTGCGGTCGCACGGGGCCACGGTCGAACCATTCGATCCGCCCGATGTCGGCGAGGCGATGCGGTTGTATTTCGGATTAACCGGCGCGGATGGCGGCCGAGGAATTCGCGAGTTGCTCGGCTCGAGCCGCGTCGATTGGCGCCTTCGCCGCTTGCTGCGCTGGGCTCGATTGCCACGTTCGCTACGGCCGATGGTTTGTTCGCTATTGGAATTGATCGGCGAAGGGCGTACGGCCCAATTGGTGCGCGCGGCCGGGGCGATTTCCGCCCGCACGTATTGGCGGCTGGTGGCGGAGCGGCAACGTTATTTGCGGCAATTTTTGAACCGCATGCGGCTCGGCCGATTCGATGCGATCCTCACGCCCCCCTATGCGACCGCGGCAGTGCCGCATGGTTCGTCGCTCGTCATGCTTCCGGCGGCCAGCTATGCGCTGTTGCCCAACCTGCTCGATCTGCCGGCCGGCGTTGTCGCGGCCACCCGGGTTCGCGAGCACGAGGAGAGCGATCGCCCGGCACGCCGCGACCGCTGCGATCGAGCCGCGATCGCTGCCGAGCGATCCAGCGTCGGGCTGCCGATGGGCGTGCAAGTAATCGGGTTGCCGTGGCGAGAAGACCTGGTGTTGGCGCTGATGGCCGCGCTCGAATCTCACTTCCGTACTCAGCCCGGCTACCCCTTGCAACCGGGGATTTAAGCGAACGAACGTTCGATGCCCAGCAGCCCGCCGCGCTAGCAAGGAAAATTGGCAATGCTCTCATGCGAGCGCTGCGGGCTCCTGGGCAATGTGGGCGTCGGGCCATTTGCGATAACCCTTCGATTACATGGGAGGAAATAAGATGATCCGTGCGATTTGCTTCATGGTATTGTTTCTCGCCCCGGTTCGATCGTTCGCGCAAGACGACGCATATGCGAAGTACGTAACGACGTCTCGCGATTTTCAGCCGGTGAAACAAGACAAGGCTTGGGCGCTAAAGGCATTTCCCAGTTGGACTGTGATGCCCTGGTATTACCAGTGGAATATCGGCTTCAACGATGCGTCTGGCCGGTTTCAGATCGAAAATGGAATGAACGGCTCGTTTTGCGACCGTGGCAGCGACGGCCGGCTCGATTGGATCGATAAATTCCAGCTCCGCTTCTACATGGACCACACGGCCGGCAAGGGAGATTTGCACCAAGGGGCCGACGAATTCATCCGCCGCTACAAAAGCCGCATCGAGGGGACAGGCGTTCGCGTTCAGCCGGTGAACGATGCGATGCTCGCGCGGCTCGAGAAGATCATGCGGGGCAACATCGGCGAAGTCGAGCGTTCGCCGTTTCGCGGAGCCTATGCCCTCGACGACGAAATCTCGTGGGGGCATTTCACGCATCCATCGATGTGGCGGCTCACCGACGACGGCACCGCGTACGCCAAATGGCAGACGGAAATCTACGGCACGAGCGCGCCGAAATGGACCTCGTGGATCGGCTACAACGATATCCTGCCCAAGCTCCGCCAATGGGATATCGCCCATTTCGATGCCAGCCAACTCATGGATCAATGGACCTTCAACGATTCGTATTGGCTCAATTTCATCGGCGATCTTGTCGCTTATTCGAACACGCTCGACCCGGCCACGCCGTGCGGCTTCGTCGGCGGACAAGCCCCGAGCGCGTTCGGCGGCTACGACTACGCCAAGCTGATGCGCAAGGTGCAATATCTCGAGTCGTACAACGCCGGCGATTCGCAATCGATCATTCGCGGTCTGAATCCGCACAACGCTCTGCCCGCCGTCACCACGTTTTTCTACACTTCCTCGGCCGACAGCATTTGGCAAACGTGGAAATACCTGGCCAATGGCAACAAGGGCTTCATTTGCTGGGTCGAGCATTGGTTCGACGGCAAAACGCCACGGCCCTGGATCGCGGAAGTCGGCCCGCACTGGAAAGAAGCGGAAAAGGTGAGCCAGAAGCTCTCCGGGGCCGAATGGATCGACGACGGCGTGGCACTCTATTACAACCACGCCTCAATCCAATTGGGCTGGATCATGGATGCCGAATCGCACGGCAAAACATGGATCAACCGCAATGGCGACGATCGCCTCGGCGGCTCGCATCTCGTGCGCCACGCTTGGATCAACATGCTCCGCGATGAAGGGATTCAGTTCGGCTGGCTCAGCTACGTCGATCTGATCCAGCATGGCGTTCCCGCGAAATACAAAGTGCTGATTCTGCCGGCGACGTTATGCCTTTCCGATGCCGAGGCGCGAGAGATCAAGAAATTCTGCGCCGGCGGCGGCACCGTGATCGCCGATTATCTGCCGGGCCTGTGGGATCAGCATGGCAAGGGGCGGGCCGGGGGCGGCGTGCTCGACGAGATGTTCGGCGTCCGCCATGATCCGAAAATGACCGCCGGCGATATCTTCGGCAACCGGCTTTGGTGTGAAACCGATCAAGACGCCAACTTCGGCTACAAGACCTACGACGAACTATTGACGCGTGGCAACACGTCGATCAAAGACGCGAGCGGATTCGACAAGGCGGTGCGCTCGATGGGCGTGGCGCACGCGACGCGCTTCGGCAAGGGAACCGCCGTGCTGATGAACCTGTCGCCGCAATGGTACAACGCCTACCGCGTCGCCGGATCCGCTGCCGCGGCGAAGCGATCCGTGTTCATGAAGCCGCTCCACGATGCCGGCATCCGCCGCTGGGTGGAAATCAAGAACCCCGGCGACGAGGAATTCGGCTACGAAATCACCTATTGGTCTATCGCGGGCCGCACGTTCGCATTCGTCGTGATGGAGCCGGAAATCGCCGTCAGCGGCGTCGGCGGCGGCAACGCCGTTGGACTGAAAACCGCGACCCAGCCGATCACGCTTCACTTCGCCGCCCCGATTCGCGATGCCCGCGACGAGCGGAGCGGCAAATCGCTCGGCAGCGGCGCCGATTTTCCGTTCGATTGGAAGCTGAACGAAGCCGTCGTCGTGTCGTTCGCCGGCGATCCGCCGCGAAGTGCACCGGCCGCCGATGCCAACCTTCGCCGTTAGCGGCAATTCCCGATCGCCCCCGAAATACCAACCCGAAGCGTTAGCGAGGGACGAACCGCGACGGATACGACACTAGCCCGAAGCGTTAGCGAGAACGAACCGCGACGGACACCACACTAGCCCGAAGCGTTAGCGAGGACGAACCGCGACGGATACGACACTAGCCCGAAGCGTAAGCGAGGACGAACCGCGACGGACACCACACTAGCCCGAAGCGTTAGCGAGGGACGAACCGCGACGGATACGACACTAGCCCGAAGCGTTAGCGAGGGACGAACCGCCCTGGAGCGTTCCCTCGCTTACGCTTCGGGTTAGTGTGCGGTCAAATGCGGCAACCAAAAAAAGCGGCCGACCTGGGGCCTCGATCCTTGAAGCCCTGCCAGGTCGGACGCTTCCAGATGACTGATCGGCGGCAAGCCGTCCAGCATCCAGATGTTCGCGGCCCTCGGCCATCGTAGCCAAGGAGTAGATCAGGTCGGGTCCGGCAGCCCGTGGCCGACGGCTGACGGCAAAATGACCCCATCGCCGACGAACATATTTCAACACGACACGACACGACAATCCCGTTCGAATCCGTTCTCCCGGGCAACTGCTCCCATCGCTACACTTCCGAGGGCTAACTTGTGCGAATTCCGGATGCTTCCGATCTGCGAGCTCGAAGTATGCCCCCTGCCCGCTTGATTCAACGCCACTCGACTCAAACGCCGCTTGGTTCGTTTACACTTGACCGCGGGCCGTAAACGCCGCCTCGGCAATCTGATCGAATCGCTGCTGCCGCTTCGCTAGATATTCTTCCCAGTGCTTCTTGTCCCACAGCTCCATGTGATCCTGCACGCCGAGTAAAACCGCCTCGCGGCCCAAGCCGGCCAGTGTGCTCAATTCGGCGGGAATGCGAATCCGCCCCTGATCGTCGATCTCCACCCGCTGGGCCCGGGCATAGAACAATCGATTGAAATCGCGCACGTCTTGTCCAGCGGGAGAAGCGGCCGACAGGTGATCCGCCACTTGCGAAAGCGAGTCCTCCGTATAAATCGCCAACGATCCGTCGGTGTGCGGCGTGACGTACAACGTTCCTTCCGCCGCGGTGCCCAATGCCTCGCGGAGCTGCTTCGGGACGGCCAGCCTCATCTTCTCATCGATCGACCGGACGAATGTCCCGGTGAGAAGCATGGTGACCTGCGGAGCGGGGAATCAATCGAAATCTTCGTTGCTGGACACCACTTCTCCCCATTCCGTCCCAAATGTCCCCAAAGCATAACGACATCTCGACGTGCGTCAAGCATTTGTTCCCACGTGGCTTGCCGCAAAGCGGCGATCGCCGTCATTAATTGCACCGCTGGAAAGGGTTACGAAAATTCTTTGATCTTTTTATTTCGCTCCAAATGACGCGGCAGAGCCACCGATCAGCTGCCAATACAACCGCTCGTAGGCGATCACCACGTCGGCCAACCGAAACTTGCTTTCCGCCCGAGCGCGGTTCGCCGCTCCGAGCCGTTTGCAAAGCTCCGCATCGCCGGCAATTGCTGCGATCCGATCGATGAAACCGAGCCAATCGCCGGCGGAAACGACCTGCGGCGCGGCGGAGTGTTGTTGCACGAGATCACCGAGGAGTTCCGCGATTCCTTCACTCTGTAGGGCGACGACCGGTTTGCCGCCGGCCATCGCCTCGAGCACGGTGTTCGACATTCCTTCCCATCGCGATGGGGCGACGAGCATCTCCGCAGCCGCGATAATCGCAGGCAAATCGCTCCGCCAACCGAGCCAATGGATGCGATCCTGCACACCGAGTTCGCCCGCCCGCCGGCGCAGCGCATCGAGCCGCGGCCCGTCGCCGACGAAAACCAGATCGTGTTCTTCGAGCCTGTTCAGTAGCGACCGCGCATCTTCGAGAAGCCGCGCGGCCCCTTTCTGATCGTCGCTGTCCAACCGGCCGACAAACAGCAAGAACCGTCTGCCGGCCCGCAATCCGAGCCGCGGTGGATCGATCGGGAGTGCAGGAATCCGTTTGACATCGATGCCGTTGGGGATCACCAGGATTTTTTCCGCGGCGAGGCCGACCTGTTCCCGCGCGAACCGAGCCACTCCCTCGCTCACAGCGACATGCCGCGCCGCCCAGCGCCCGGCCCATCGCTCCAAAGGCCGTCGCCAACGGCGCCGTGGCTCCGCGACGCGCAAACCGGTGACGATCGGCACGTAAGACATCGGCGCGTGCTGTGCGGCGAGTCTTCGGGCCGCGATCGGCCCCCAAACATTGGCGTGCCACAGAAACGTTTGCACTAACGCTGGCCGTTGCCGACGCAATTCGCTCCGCAATCGGCCGAGCACGCGGCATGCGTCCACAATTCTGCGAGCGCCCAAGAAACATACGGGCACATTCGCAACCCCAAGACGCGCGACAAGCGATTCGCCCGCTCCGACCGGTCGCGGTTCGAGGCAAAAAACCATCGGCTCGAAGAAGCGGCGATCGATTCGCGTCGCCAGTTCGACGAGAAATCGCTCGGCCCCGCCAACATCCAGGTCGGTGATGCAAAAAGCGATGCGATTGGGAAGGCGTTCGCGGTCGAAAGGTTCACTGTTGCGGCCTTCGCTCGCTGGATGTTTTGCGCCTGCCATCGGCCGTCCGTTCGCCCGCTTGCTGCAATATCGAAGCACGAGCCCAATGCCTTATACTCGAACCACAGCCGTAACGGAATTCGGGCATGCCCGATTGCCGGCGGGAAAGTGTCAGAACCTGGGAATTGCCTGAACCTTGAAAATGTCTGAACTCGATGCCTACGACTACGAACTGCCGCATGAATTGATCGCCCAGGAGCCGCTCGCGCATCGGGCCGATGCGCGGCTGCTGGTCGTCGACCGCGCGCGGGACGAGCTATCGCACCGCCATGTCCGCGATCTGCCGGAAATTCTGCGGGCCGGCGATTTGATGGTGCTGAACGACACGCGGGTCGTTCCCGCCCGGCTGGTGGGCCATCGCACGATGACGGGCGGCCGCTGGGAAGGCCTGTTTCTGAGCGTCGACGAGCAAGGGTTGTGGCGTCTGTTGGCTCGCGGACGGGGAAAAATGGCCATCGGCGAAACCATCACGCTCGTCAATGCCGAGGGCCGCGACGATATTCGCCTCCGCTTGGTCGAGCGGGCCGAGGGCGGCGTTTGGATCATGCATGCCGAATCCGATCGGCCAGCGCTCGAGGTGCTCGATCGCGTCGGCCGGGTGCCGCTGCCGCCCTACATCCGGCATGGCGAAATGGCGCCGGCCGATCGCGAGCGTTATCAAACCGTGTTCGCCCGGCAACCGGGAGCCGTCGCCGCCCCAACCGCCGGTCTGCATTTTACCGACGAACTGCTTCGCCGCGCCGAAGCGGCCGGAATCGGCACTTGTTTCGTCACGCTCCACGTCGGCCTCGACACGTTTCGGCCGGTCACCGCCGAGCGGCTCGCCGACCATTCGATGCACCGCGAATGGGGCGAGCTCGGCGAAGCCACGGCCGAAAAAATCAACGTTTGCCGCGCCCACGGCGGCCGAGCGGTAGCCGTTGGGACTACGTCGGTCCGTGTGCTCGAAACCGCCGCTCAAGGAAACAGCGGTTCGGCCGAATCGGTTTCCCCCTGGAGCGGGTTGACCGACTTGTTCATTCGGCCCCCGTATCGTTTCCGATTGGTCGACGCGCTGCTGACGAATTTTCACCTCCCGCGCACCACGCTCTTGGTGCTAGTCCACACCTTTGGCGGCGATAGGCTATTGAAGCGAGCCTACGCCGAAGCAATCGCCCACGGCTACCGCTTCTACAGCTATGGCGACGCAATGCTGATCGTTTGAAGAGCAGATCGAAACCACGAATTACACGAATTACGCGAAGAAGAGACGAGGCAAACAGCGCGTTGGTCCTCGTTCTCGATTCGCGTGATTCGTTTCATTCGTGGTCTCTCCTCCTCCCGAGGCCGCTAGCACGACTGCGGCGTCTCCGCGTATACTGCGGCGGCGCCGTGGCGATTGAGTCGCTGCGGCAATCGCTCCGACCATCTGCCATGGAGGCTTTTTCGTGCTGGAAGCGCAAACCGAACACGTGTTGGTCGTGCCCACGGAGTTGTTTCACCGGCTCGGGCATTTTCAGGGCTTCTCGCCCGATGTCGAGCGCTATCTTGCCGAACTGCTGAGCCCGGAGCACACCAGCTATCGGCCGCGGCCGGAGGTGGAGCAGAACCCGAGCTTCAAGCAGTTGATCCCCTACGTCATCTTTCGGCATCGCGATGCCGCAGGCCGCACGGCGCTGTTTCAGTACACGCGGGGCAGCGGCATGGGCGAGGCCCGGCTGCACAGCAAGCGAAGCGTCGGCGTCGGCGGGCATATCTCGGCCGACGATCGCACCAGCGACGCCGCGGCGCCCTATTTCGAAGGAATGCGCCGCGAATTGAGCGAAGAGGTGATCGTCGATTCGCCGTCGACCGAGCGATGCGTCGGGTTGATCAACGACGATGAGTCCCCCGTCGGCCAAGTCCATTTGGGCGTCGTGCATTTGGTCGACGTCGAGCGGCCGGCCGTCTTTCCGCGCGAGAGCGAAATCATCAAGGCCGGGTTCCGGCCGGTCGAGGAAATGCTGGCCGATCTGAGCCAATTCGAAACTTGGTCGCAGATTTGCCTGCGGGCACTGTTTTGGACCACCGACAATTTCGCGCATCGGCAGAGCCAATGGCGCCCAAACAATCAGCCGTAAGCAATACTTCAACGGGTTGCTAAGCAATGTGCCGGGCGCGGCTCCTTGCGTGCCGCTCGGCGAGCGTGGTAAACTCGCCCGCATGGCGCCGCAGGCGCAACATGTTCTTACGTGAGAGGATCGGTTATGAAACGCATTACATTATTGTTATCGCTCGGCCTGGGCATCTTGGTGGTTGCAGGCTGCAACGACGTGAAACGCAAGATCGTGGAAACGGGCCGAGGAACATTCGAGCACGCATTGAGCAAGACCGCTGGCGACGTCCAGGACAAAGCCGACGAAGGCGTCAACAAGGGCGAGGCGTCGGTCACCGGCGCCGATAAGAAGAACAAAGATCGCAACGCATTGAACGGCAAGGACGACGATTCGGATAAATAGCGCCGCTCGGCTGGCCGGGCTTCCAAGACCGCTTGCGCTGCAAGGGCGTGCCCCTTTAGCCCGAAGCGCTAGCAAGGACGAACCGCCGCAGAATCTCTTCCTCGCTAACGCTTCGGGCTAGTATGGCACGGACCGCGGCGCCGGCGACCCGCACCGCTGCGGCGCACGCGTCTGTTCGATGCTTTCGAACCATCAATTTCTAACTTCTCATCCCGTCAGGTGCGAATCGGCATGGCTGCAATCAATCTTAAGTCGCTCGTCGGAAAATTGAATCCCATCACCCGCCGCGCTTTGGAAGGAGCGGCCGGGCTCTGTCTTTCTCGCACCAACTACAACGTCGAAATCGAGCATTGGCTCCTCAAGCTGCTCGAGCCGGCCGACACCGACCTCACGCGCATTCTGAAGCACTACGATGTCGACACCTCGCGAGCCAATCGCGAATTGACCAAATCGCTCGACGGCCTGAAAACCGGCAACGCTCGGGCACCGGAACTTTCGCCCGAAATCGTCGATCTCTCGCGCGAAGCCTGGGTCACCGCGTCGCTGAAATATGGCAGCCCGATGATCCGCACCGGCCATCTGTTGGTGACATTGCTCAGCGACCGCAATCTATCCGGGCGGCTGCGATCGAGTTCGCCCGAGTTGGCAAAGATTCCTGCCGAACAATTGGAAAAGGATTTGGCTGCGCTCACGTCGGGCACGGCGGAAGAAGCCGAACTGGCCCGATCGCAACCGAGCGGCGCCGCGGCGCCAGCGGGCGGCGATGGCCGGCCGGTTGCGGCCGATTCCAAAACCCCGTCGCTCGATCAGTTCACCACCAATCTCACCGATCTGGCCCGCCGCAAGAAGATCGATCCGGTGCTCGGCCGCGATACGGAAGTTCGCCAGATCATCGACATCCTCACGCGCCGCCGGCAAAACAACCCGATTCTCACCGGCGAGGCGGGGGTCGGCAAGACGGCCGTCGTCGAAGGGTTCGCACTGAAGATCGCGGCCGGCGATGTGCCCGATGCCTTGAAAAACGTCACGCTGCGAACGCTCGACTTGGGCCTGTTGCAAGCCGGCGCGGGGGTCAAAGGGGAATTCGAGAATCGGCTCCGTTCGGTGATCGACGAAGTGAAGGCCTCGCCCACGCCGATCGTGATCTTCATCGACGAAGCGCACACGCTGATCGGCGCCGGCGGCGCGGCCGGGCAAGGCGATGCCGCCAACCTGCTCAAGCCCGCGCTCGCCCGCGGCGAGCTGCGCACGATCGCCGCCACCACCTGGGCCGAGTACAAGAAATACTTCGAAAAAGACGCCGCCCTCACGCGGCGATTCCAAGTCGTGAAAATCGAAGAGCCGGGCGAGGCAGCCGCGGTCGAAATGATGCGCGGCCTGGTCGATACGCTCGAAAAACATCACGGCGTGCGGATCTTGAACGAAGCGGTCGTCGAAGCCGTGCGGCTCTCGAATCGCTACATCTCCGGCCGGCAATTGCCCGACAAATCCGTCAGCCTCTTGGACACGGCTTGTGCCCGAGTGGCGATGAGCCATGCGGCCATTCCGCCGGCGATCGAAGATTTGCGCCGCCGCTATGAGCAACTCGGCGTGTCGATCGCCGTGCTGGAGCGGGAGAATGTCACCGGCGGCGATCACGCCGAGCAAGTCGCCGAACTCACCGAGCAGCGCGCCGAAGTGAAAACCGAACTCGATGCCTTGGAAAAGCGCTGGGAAAAAGAAAAGGAATTGGTGACGCAGATTCGCATAATCCGCGACCGCCTCGAAGGCCGGCCGCTCGTGGCTAAGCCGGCGATCAGCAAGCCGGCGATCAGCAAGCCGGACGCCGGAAAACCGGCCGCGGGCCCTGCCGGCGCCGCTGCGGGCGCGTCCAGCGGTGCCGCCACGGCGACGCTTGAAAAACCGGCGGCTAGCGCCGCGCCGCTAACGGCCGCCGAGCGCGAAAAGCTGCGCCACGAGCTCGATAGGCTCAATGCCGATTTGCACGAGATCCAAGGCGAAACGCCGCTGTTGCAGGTGTGCGTTGACGGCCAGGCTGTGGCCGATGTCGTCGCCGCCTGGACCGGCATCCCGGTCGGCCGCATGGTGTCGAATGAAATTCAGACCGTGCTGAATCTCAAGCAAAAGATGGAAGAGCGGATCATCGGCCAATCGCATGCCCTCGAAGCCATCGCCCAAAGCATCCGCACGTCGCGGGCCGGGCTGACGGATCCGCGCCGGCCTGTCGGCGTGTTCATGCTCGTCGGGCCCAGCGGCACCGGCAAAACGGAAACGGCCATCACGCTCGCCGAGTTGCTCTACGGCGGCGTGCAGAATATGACCGTCATCAACATGTCGGAATTCAAGGAAGAGCACAAAGTGTCGCTATTGATGGGCTCGCCGCCGGGCTACGTCGGCTATGGCGAGGGGGGCGTGCTCACTGAGGCGGTCCGCCGCCGGCCGTATAGCGTGGTGCTGTTGGATGAGTTGGAAAAATCGCATCCCGGCGTGCAGGAAATCTTTTATCAGGTGTTCGACAAGGGCCAGCTTCGCGACGGCGAAGGGCGCGACATCGATTTCAAGAACACCGTGATCCTGATGACCTCGAACGCGGCCACCGACACCGTGATGAAGCTCTGCGCCGATCCCGACACGATGCCCGACGCCGCCGGCCTGGCCGAGGCGCTGCGGCCGGAGCTATTGAAGGTGTTCAAGCCGGCGTTCTTGGGCCGAATCTCGATCATCCCCTATTTCCCGCTTTCCGACGAAGCCCTGCGCAACATCATCGAGCTGAAGCTCAAGCAGGTGCAGCGGCGGGTGGAAGACAACTACGACGCCGAGTTCAGCTATTCGCCCGACGTGGTGACGATGATCGCCGGGCGCTGCAAGGAAGTCGAAAGCGGGGCCCGCAATATCGACCACATCATTTCGCGCACGCTGCTGCCCGAGCTGTCGTCGGAATTTTTGAGCCGGATGGCCGAGGGCCGCTCGATCGGCGGCGTACACATCGGCGTCGACAAATCGGGCAATTTCGCCTACGAAATCGAATAAGTTTTTCGGCCGTTGAGAGAGTCAAGAACAAGCATTGTCTTGCGGCGGTTCGTCCCTCGCTAACGCTTCGGGCTAGTATGGCCAGCTTCGCGGCCAGCGCAGGAACCTCTAGCGTTCGCAACACTAGCCCGAAGCGTCAGCGAGGAAACCCCCGCCCCACGCGCCCGAAGCGTCAGCGAGGCGCAACACTAGCCCGAAGCGTCAGCGAGGAAGCCCCCGCCCCACGCGTTCATTGTCTTCGTCCATGTAGCCTCAAGCCTCAAGCCTTCAGCCTCAAGCCTATTGCCCCATGCCTACATTCCTGCAAATCCTCGATCTACCCGCCGGCACCTTCGAAGACAAGGGCTGGCTGCCGGTCAAGAGCATCAGCCAATCGGTGACCACCGAGGTCGGCAAATTCGAAGCGTCCGGCAAGGCTCGGCATGTTCCGTATTCCGAAGCCGGGGATGTGGAAGTCAAGCGTACGTTCGATCGCGGCTCGCTGTTCTTGCAATCGACGTGTTCCAGCGGCGAATTGCTCAAAGGCGTGAATCTCGTCTTCAGCCGCGCGGATGAAAAAGAGTTCTATTTGAAGATCGAGATGAAGAACGTCTACATCAGCGAATTCGGCGTCGACATTTCCGACGGCGAAGATCCGGAAGAGACGGTGAAATTCAATTACGAATCGGTGGTGTGGAAATTCCGCCCCAAAAACAAAGCCGGCAAACTGCTCGACTGGATGCAAGCCGGCTGGGACCGCTTCGAGCGCAAGCCCGTCACCGGCTGAGCGGCGCGACGAAGCAGGGAAACCACGAAATGCGCGAACGACGCGAATACGGCGAAGGCATTCGCCGGCTGTGCGAATTTCTTTCGCTGCCGCATCAATTCGCCGACAAGTCGGGACAGCCGTCGAGATCGAGCATTTCGGCGAGCTTTTTACGATCGGTTTCGTTGCTGAGAAAACGGACCGATCCGTCCGCACATCCTGCAAATGCACCGCTGGTATGGTCGCTTGATATTAGGCCCGCCGTTTACGGGGGGTTTCGCGGTTAGAGAATTCGTTGTCGCCGAGCCCCGAGCATGGCCCTACGGGGGGGAAATTTAATTGGTCTCCCGAGTACCCGGCATGAATGCCGGGCCTACGACCGCTTCGCTGGAAGCCCGGCGAACCGGGCTGAAACAGGCCTTTCAAATTCATTCATTCAATCGAATTATCAAAGTCGTCAATGCGAATCGTTCTCTGCTATCCGGTTGAACAGCGGCATGTCGCGCAGATTCAAGCCGCGGCGCCGGGGGCGGAAATTGTCGACGCCGGCCAACAGCGCGTGGCCGAGGAATTGCCGGCCGCCGATCTTTTTTGCGGGCATGCGAAAGTGCCGGTGCCGTGGGACGAGGTCGTGCGCGGCCGTCGGTTGCGGTGGATTCAATCGTCGGCCGCGGGGTTGGACCATTGCCTCGTGCCGTCGGTGGTCGAATCGGAGATCATCGTGACCAGTGCCTCGGGCGTGTTGGCCGATCAGGTGGCGGAGCACACCGTGGCCCTGCTCACCGGCCTGTTGCGGAGCCTGCCGGTCTTTTTTCGAGCCCAGCAAAAGAAGGAATACATTCGCCGGCCGACCAGCGATCTGCACGGCAAGACGATCGGCATCGTCGGCTTGGGAGGCGTTGGCCGGCGCGTGGCGGAAGTGCTCGCGCCGTTCAAGACGCGGATTCTGGCGACCGACATGTTCCCGGTCGACCGGCCGCCGCATGTGGAATCGCTGTGGCCCGCCGATCGACTGCACGATCTGTTGCGGCTGGTCGACGTGTTGATTCTGAGCGTGCCGCTGACGGACCAGACGCGATGGATGATCGACGCCCGCCGGCTGGCGATGCTGAAGCCCGGCGCGGTGCTGATGAATGTCGCGCGGGGGCAATTGATTGTCGAGGCCGATTTGGTGGGGGCGCTGGATTCGGGGCATTTGAGCGGGGCGGGATTGGATGTCGCCGCGGAAGAGCCGTTGCCTGCCGCGAGCCGGCTGTGGGATTTGCCGAATGTGATCGTCACGCCGCACGTCGGCGGGCAGAGCGCGCGGCGCATCGACGACATGACCGATTTCTTCTGCGAGAATTTGCGGCGCTATCAATCCGGCGAACCGTTGTTAAACTTAGTGGACAAGCGGCTGGGCTTCCCGGTGCGAAACGCTGCGGGGAAAGAGTGAGTCGCACGAAGGCAGTCCGTAAGTCGGGATCCGTGAGCGGCAAGGCGCTAGCCCGCCGGTCGAATGCGGCGCAACGGTCGAAGAACCGGCGGCCAAGCGCCTTGCCGCTCACTATCCACACGTCGCCCGATCCGGCACACAATCGGCGCGCAGTCAATCGCCCACCGCAATTGCAAGGAATGCGGGTTGCCGCTTGATTGACGGCCTTTACCGCTCAAAGGGCGTGTGCCTAAGATAGAACCTCTGTCAACGGAAGGACGATCGGCACGGACACCCCAGGCCAAGCCGAATTTGCACGCCATGAACAACACGACCACATTCCAAGACGGCAAGGCGACGCTGACCTTCGGCGGCCAATTGGCCAAGCGCTGTCCCGACGAATTGCTCGCCCGCTACACGTCGCTGGTCGAAGATCAGCGGATGAATTGGACCGAGCATCATCGGCTGCTGCGGCTGCTCGGATCCGGGGGCCAGGGGGTCGTGTATCTTTCGCAGCGCCGCGGCACGGATGGATTCACGCTGCCGGTGGCGCTCAAGATTTTTTCGCCCGAACGCTACGAAGACGCCCGTGCCTATGATGAAGCGATGGGGCGGATCGCTCGCGTCGCGGCCCGGGTCGCGCAGATCCAGCAAGACAACCTGCTCGACGTGCACAACTTCGTCGATCGCAGCCGCATCCGGCTCATGGAAATGGAATGGATCGACGGCTACGATCTGAGCCGATTGCTGACGCACAGCATGCTCGATCGCTTCCGCGATCGGATGACGCCGCATCGCTGGGAATATTTGAACAACGTGATCGTGACGGCGGGGCCCTCGCAGCCGCGGCTCAAGCCGGGCATCGCCGTGGCGATCGTGCGCGAATGCCTGGCGGCGCTCGCGGCGCTGCATCGCGAAGACATCGTGCATGGCGATGTGAAGCCGTCGAACATCATGCTCAAGCGGACAGGCAATGCCAAGATCGTCGACATCGGGTCGGCGTTTGCCCTGGATGCGGTGCCGCCGCAGCGCACCTGCACGCCGGTCTACACCGCGCCGGAAGTGCTCGAAGGGGGCGACTACACGCCGCGATCCGACCTCGCCAGCTTGGGCTATGTGCTGATCGAAATGCTCTCGGGCCGGCCGCCGTTCGCCGGGCTGACGAGCTATCGCGAGTTGCTCGAAGCGAAGCGATTCTTGGCCCAGCGATTGCCGCTGATTTTGCCGCAAGAAGTCGTGTGCAACGAATTGCTGATGAACTTCTGCCGCACGTTGATCGCGCCCGACCCGATGCGTCGCTACCCGACGGCCGAGGCGGCCGACCTGGTGAAAGATGGGGCGGCTGCGTTCCATCGGCAGCTCATCGTCGGCGGGCTGGCCAGCGAATATGAAAACGAAATTCGCTTGTGGCTGGAGGAATTGGATTAGAATAAAGGTTGCGGGTGCGTGGGTCGGAGGCCGGTTGGTGCATCTTTTCGGAATGTCTCATCTATAGCGTCGCGGTAAGTGAGGGCTGGGCATCTCCTCCGGGGCGCAAGTCCAGGGAAGGCGCCAGCCGAATTCCGCAATTGGCAGTGAGGTTGCCAGTCTTCCCTGGGCCGGATCCGGCCGAAAATTCCTCCATCGCAATTCGCTTCGGCAACCCCCAATGAAAAACCCTCATCCCCGCAAGATGATGATGTAGATTTGTCCTATAATGCGCTCGTGGCAGCCGTGTTTTTAGCGCCGTTTTCCGCGTGGAGCCGAGTGTCGGCATCCCCGCGTTTCCCGAATATTTGGTCCCTTCGTGGGGAGTACGCGACGATGAAACGTGCTTTGCTGATCAGCGGAATGTTGGGGTTGATGCTGATGCTCGGCTGTTGGAAGAAGGCCGAATCCGGGCCGAGCGCGCCGGGATGGTCGGGCTTTAATCCCGACAACGGCAAATTCACCGTCGCCATGCCAGGCACGCCTACGGAAACGCCGCTCGGCACGAACGGCAAGATGTGGACTTCAAGCTCCGACGGCATGACGTATAGCGTGAGCTACCAGGAACTGCAACTTCCGCCCGGCACCTCCGACACGGATCAGGCCGAGCAACAGCTAGATGCCGAAGAAGAAACGTATCTCACGCTGCAAGAGGGCAAGCACACGGGCGACCGAAAGCCGCTGATCGTCGGCGGAGTGCCGGGCCGCGAGGTGGATATCGACATCGACGGCAAAACGATTCGCCGCGTGCGCATGGCGCTCGCAGGCAACCGGCTCTACATGATCGAAGTGAGCGGCCCGAAAGACAAAGTGAACGCTGCCGACACCGACGCGTTTCTGGATTCGTTCCGGGTAGGAAAATAGGCTGGTAGCAGGCTGCAGGCTGCAGGTGCGAAGACCGGCCGCCGCCACCGGTTGACGCCCGGTCCAGCGCTGTGGACAAATCGCTTCGGAATGCGGCCTCGCGGTTCTCGCTAACGCTTCGGGGCAGCTAGTGTCCCAAAACACTAGGGGCGAAGCGGCAGCGGGAGACGCCCCGCGGCAGGACATTGCATCGAGATGGTTCTATTCGAGCCGCTCTGCTTCGATTTTCGCCGCTTGCTGGGCGCGGAATTGGCGCAGTTTGTCACGCAGCTCGGGGCGCGAGTTGCCGAGAATCGCAACGGCCAGTAGCGCCGCATTGACGGCCCCTGGCTTGCCGATGGCGAGCGTGCCGACTGGAATTCCGCCCGGCATTTGCACCGTGGAAAGAAGTGAATCCAAGCCCTTTAGCGAGGCGCTTTCCATCGGCACGCCGAGCACCGGCAAGACCGTATGCGCCGCCACGACGCCGGCCAGATGTGCCGCCCCTCCCGCCGCTGCAATCATCACCTCGGCCCCGCGTTCTTCTGCCCCCGCGACCAAATCGGCCACGAGCTTCGGCGTGCGATGTGCCGAGGCAACCCGGCATTCGCAGGGCACGTCGAATTGCCGAAGTGTCTCGGCCGAATGGCGCATGACCTCCCAATCCGATTTGCTTCCCATCATAATCAGTACCAGCGGCACCGTGTTTTCCATGGTCTTGGCCCTGTTGCAACTTCAGATTTCGGGTGTTTGAAAACGGACTGACGAAACGGCGATTGTAACCGGCTTGGCAATCGCTCCCCAGTCCCCAATGCCACACTTCCCAGCGACGCAGCCAAGCATGTCGATGGCGTCATCAACGAGCATTTACCGCCTTGAACCGTCGAGCATCGCCGATGCTGCGTCGGTCGCTGCGCTACGCCACGCGGCCGAGGTGGTGCGACGCGGCGGACTGGTCGCGTTCCCGACCGAGACCGTTTACGGATTGGGAGCGAATGCGTTGGACCCGGCGGCGGTTGCACGCATTTTCACGGCCAAGGGCAGGCCCGCGAACAATCCGCTGATCGTGCATGTGGACCGAATCGATCGGGCCCGGCAGCTTGCCGCGCACTGGCCGGAAACCGCCGAACGACTGGCCGCCGAATTTTGGCCCGGGCCGCTGACGCTGGTGGTGCCGCGAGCAGCAATCGTGCCGGCGATCGTTACGGCCGGGGCCGCGACCGTGGCTTTGCGAATTCCCGCGCATCCGGTTGCGAGAGCATTGCTGGAGGCGGCAAATCGACCGATCGCGGCCCCAAGTGCGAATCGGAGCAATCAGGTTTCTCCGACCACGGGCGAGCATGTCATCCGCGGTTTGTGTGCGGCGACCGATAATCTTGTCGATGTTTTGCTCGACGGCGGAGCGGCCAGCGGCGGATTGGAATCGACTGTGCTCGACCTGTCGACCGATCCGCCGCGATTGCTTCGGCCAGGATTGGTATGGCCGAGCGAAATCGAACGCGTGATCGGCCCGATCAATTGCCCGGAATTCGCGATCGCCGATTCGGCGGCGGCGTTGCCGTCTCCCGGCACCCAGCCACGGCATTACGCGCCGCGCGCACCGATGGAATGCCATCCGTCGCCAAACCGGTCGCGGCTGGAAGACTTGACTCGGGAGGGACGCCGGACCGGCTGGCTAACGCTGAATAGCGACACGCGCGACGTGCCGGGGGGAGCGGTTGTCGTGAAAATGCCACGCGATCCCGTCGCTTATGCGGCGCGGCTTTACGCCGCTTTGCACGAACTCGACGCCGCGGGGGTCGAGCGAATCCTCGTCGACCTGCCCCCGCCGGGGGAAGAATGGCAGGCCGTTCGCGACCGCCTCCGCCGCGGCGCGACAATCACAATTACGAACACTAGCCCGAAGCGTTAGCGCGGCGGCGGAGCAAGCGGGCCTTGCATTCTGTCTTGCGTTCGAGCCTTGGAAGCGTCGAAACGATTCCGTCTGATCGCACTGCCCTCAAGTCCCTAAATCCTTGAGAAACTTCGAACCTTCCGCTAGCGGAAAATTTTCTCGCCAAGTCCGTCGTTTTGGGCTATGTTTCCAATACGGCCGGTGCAGCGATCGACGTTGCAGGGCTCACAGGGGATTGCCGCCCTTCGACGGCTGCGTTCGCGGCCACGGCGTCGTATCTCGATCGGTTTTCCATCGCGATTTTTTCGAGCAAACCGCCGTTGGCGCATGCCATTGCGGCCGGGTGTGTTCGTTGGCGCGGCGCGGCTTCGGGCGGATTTTCCAGCGTTCGTCAAACACCATGAGGTCGCTCGATGAATTGTCATGATCTGGCCGAGGCGATCGAGCGATATCAACCCACGGCGCCGGCTCGCGATGTGGCGCGGCTTTGCCTGCTGTTGACGAATTCGATCGACAATCTCGACACCTTGCAAGACGACAGCCGACTGTCCAACGCCTGGCAAGAGATGGGCCTCCGGCTGCAAGCTGCGACCGATCAACACGCCGCGATGACCGAGGAACTCGAGCAACTGGCCCAAACCGACATCAAAACATTCACGGCCGAGCAGATCTGGGTGCTGATCCGGGCCATCAAAGTGCAGAGCCAGATCTTGCAACTCTATTTGGGGCGATCGCCGCTCGAGGTCTAACCGGGGGGCGGCGGCGCGGAAAGGGGCAATGGGGGGCGAAGCCCAGGGAAGGCCTGGAGGGGGCGCGGAAAGTGGCAACGGGGGGGCGAAGCCCAGGGAAGGCCTGGAGGGCGGGTTGCAGTGGACGACGCGGGGTGGGCCTTCCCTGGGCTTGGGTTGCGTTCTTTCTGATCTCTCTGACCCCTGATTCACGCGGCCATGCGGATGGGGCCGTGGGGCGAACGCAGTTTGAACAGGCCGAAGATTTCTTGCTGCGTGAGACCGAGATGCGCTTGCGGCATCGCGTCGGAAAAAATCGTGTCGAACAGGGCGCGCTTCTCTTCCAGGATCTCGTGGATTCGCTGCTCGATCGTGTCGAGCATGAGGAATCGCGACACGGTAACGGGCCCGGCCGCCCCGATGCGGTGGGCACGGTTGATCGCCTGGTCTTCGACGGCCGGGTTCCACCAGCGATCGAAGAGAAACACATATTCGGCGAACTGCAAGTTCAGCCCGACGCCGCCGGCGCCGTAGCTCATCAACAGCACTCGCCGTCGCGGGTCGTCGCGGAATTGGTTGATGATGGCATCGCGCTTTTTGGACGGGATCTGGCCGTGGTATTCGAGCGTTCCGAATCGCCGCAACTGCCGGCTGAGCGCCGAAAGCGTTCCCACCCACTGGCTGAATACAATCGCTTTCTTGCCGCTGGTGGCGATTTCTTCCAAGTCGGCATCGAGGCGTTCTAGTTTGGCGCTTTCGGAGGTGGCCGGGTCGAAATTGCAGATTTGCTTGAGCCGCACGATCAGTTCGAACACATGCTGGATCGTCGCCGAGCGCCCCATTTCCGCGAGCCGCAGCACGCCCTCGTCTTCCGCTAACTGGTAGGAGTAGCGTTGCTCGGGGGTCAGTTCCAAATCGGCGTCGCGAAAAAGCTTCGGCGGCAGATCGGCAAGCACTTTGTCTTTCGTGCGCCGCAAAACGAAATCGCTTGCCGCCCGGCCCATGCTTCGCGGTTTCATATCGGAAGAAAGATGTCCCGGGGCGACGAATTCGAAAATCCCGACTAAATCTTCAGGGCTGTTTTCGACCGGCGTGCCGGTCAGGGCCCAACTTCGGGTGCGTGAAATCGACCGCACCACCTGGCTTGTGGCCCCATTTCGATTTTTGATCCGCTGCGATTCGTCGAGCACTACCAAGTCGAAACGCATTGCCGGATCGGCAATCATCCGCCGATCGCGGTTCAAAAGTTCGTAGTTGGCAATCTTCACCGGCACATCGGGCAACTGCCATTGCCATTGTCGCTTGGCCTGGTCGCCTTCGATGGCCGTCAGCGGCACTTCCGGCGCCCACAGCGCAAATTCGCGCTGCCAGTTGGTCACCAGCGGCTTGGGGCACACGAGCAGCACGCGCTCGATCTGCCGCGAATGCAGCAGCAGGCGGATTGCAGTGATGGCCTGCATCGTCTTGCCGAGCCCCATTTCGTCGGCCAAGACGGCCGCGATTCGCGGGTAGAGGAATGCCACACCCTCGAATTGATAGGGGAACGGCACAAACGGAAACTCGAGCGAACTGCCCGCGAGCTGCGTTTCCAGCGGTGGCTGCAACACATAAAACAGCCGATCCTCTAGCTTGACCACGTCGCGCGGGGGCTTGATGCGGGTGACGGTTTTTTTCGCATCGGTTGCGGGCGATGGCGCCGTTTGCGCGATTGCCGTCGCCGCTTTAATTTCGTCCGATTCCGATTTGGCGATCAGCCCATCGACGGCAATGTTTCCTGGTGTGGCCTCGGATTCCTTCTCGACTGCTCTATCGAACCGAAAACTGGCGACTTTCGCAAACGTGCGCGCAATTGGAACCGACATAAGTTCCACTTGCCCCGCCGCGACGCACATCCCGATCGACTCGGGCGATAAGCCCGAAATCAGCTCGGTAAGAGATCGCGAGGCAATTGCCAGCGTTGTTGCCGGAAGCGCAACAGAAACTACTTCGACATTTCCCGAGGACTGCCAACTCCGTTCGATGGCTGCTCCGGCGGCTTGGTCGCGATCCGGCATTTCCAGTTCCCTCCGTGTGCCAGTAGCAATCGTGTGCCACTGGCCAGCGCAGTCGGCCAGTGGCGGGGCTAGTTGATGTTGATTCGCACGTTTGATCCGGCCGGCTGCACGAATTTGGGTGCCGGGCTTAACTCGCACACACACTGGCAGACGGTGCTTGCCAGTGGCACACACACTGGCAGACGATGCTTGCCAGTGGCACACACGCCGGCGACCGTGCTTGCCAGTGGCACACTCCTCGCTCACGCTTTTCTACCGGCCGACGCGTTGGGCTTCTTCGATGGCTTCCCGGATGCGGTCGAATGGCTCCGCAAGGTCGAACGATTCGCTAAGCTCGGCCAGCCGCTCCTGGATCATCGCTCGATCGGAATCGCGATCCGGCGAAACCGACAAGCGGTTTCGGCCAAACATAAACAGTGGGAACGGCGCGCCACCGGCAGCCATCGACGGCTCGTGCGCCGCGTCGATGCGATAATCCGCGGCGTTCGTGTCCGCCGATCGTGGTGAGCTTAAATCGGAATTGTGCCGATCGTCCGGCTGATTCTGTTCGGCCGGCGAATTATTCGGGAGCAACACAAGCGCCAACGGAACGTCGACCATCGTGCGCACCGCTAAGGCTGGCGGCCGATCGGTAAAAATCACCAGCGGCGCCAGCGAGGATTTGCTCACCAGCGCATGCCCGATCTGTTCGCCGTAGAGATACGGTTCCAGCGTCGGCCCGTAAAGAATTTGCTGAGCACGGTTCGGTTTTAGGGGCGCGGTGCAATGAAATTCAAGCGGGCGTCCGGTAGTGTTCAGAACGAGGTAGCCTCCCATTAATCCATGTTGGCTGTGATCCAGCACGGTCAAAAATCCGACGGCAGTAGGCGATTTCCGCTGGCCGGTTGCCATCCACGGGTTCCTCTGGGGTGCGATTTCAAGAATTGCTGTGGAACGGACACTCGTGCGAAGAATGCGATTGCGCGGATTCTGAGGGTGTGGATCGCTCGGGCCGCTCGCCGGTCTAATCGCCGTCCGACCGCTTTGAAGGGGTGGGGCGTGTCGGCTGGCATGGCTGTGCGCTGCGACTCACAAAACAGCCATCGGGCGCGGCGGCAAAGCGACTTTAGAGGCAGGCCGACGCCGTGGCAAAGACGATCGCGGCGGGGCGGTTTGGAAAAGCCCGACCGACAATTCGGCCTTGCTATCGTCGTTAAGGTTTGACATTCCCGATGCCCGAAGAACCGCTTGCGAAGTAATAGCATTCCCTGCAGGCTTCGATTACACTAGGGAATCGGCGGTCGTTTCTACGAATGGATGCATCCAGACAGAAAGCGAGATCGGCGAAAATGGCGCACGACTCTCATGCCTCGCCTTTGTTCACGCAAGTTGACATCAGTCCGGCATCGCAACCCGCAATGGCGGCCCTGTGCGCCGCTGATGAGCAGACGCGGCTGTTGCGCGATCTTGTGGCCTCGCAAGACCGGCAGAATGAGTTGCTCGAGGAGCTGGTTTCGCAGCTCAGCGCGGCGCAGCGGCAGCGGAACACCGAACTGGGTCAATGGAAGCAAGCCAATCCCCGGCTGGCGCGGAGTTGCCGGCTGGCGGCCGATGCGTTGAGCAAAGTGCAGACGCAGTTTCTCGAATCGCTGACGGCCGAGGTCAATGAGAATGCCGAAGAATTGCTCGACGGCGAATTTCTGTTGAATGAATTCGTCGATCGTTTCGGCCCGCGGCTGGCCCACTTGAATGGCGTGATTCAAGTCTTGGCGCAGCTTAGCAGCGCACCAAATCCGGCCAATAATTCGTAAGCGGCTGGCGGGTACGCCGAAAAATCTTCGAGGCGCGAAACCGCAAGCGCGCTTCGATTGCCGCTCGGCTTGCCAGCGCGCTTGCGGTTTCGCGCATTCGCCAGCTACCGAACTGAAATCTCGCTACCGCTCCGGCGCCGATTCCTGGGCGACAAGTTCCAGGTTCGCCTGATAAAACTGCACGGCCTCGGTCGGATTGAGATTCTGGATCGAACGGCCTTCGGTCCACCAGCGGCGGCGGTCGTAGTTGAACACGGCCGTGGCGGCGCGCAGGTTGGCAACATTCTCGTTGTCTTCCATACCGCCCCCC
The DNA here is from genome assembly GCA_036267355.1 of Pirellulales bacterium. Classification (NCBI taxonomy): domain Bacteria; kingdom Pseudomonadati; phylum Planctomycetota; class Planctomycetia; order Pirellulales; species Pirellulales bacterium. Next base: position 55,393 of record DATAWG010000053.1, read on the forward strand.
TCGATCGCTTCGAAGCCGATCGTCACGGCGACAAACGCCGAAAGCTGGCCGCTGCGACGATCACGGGCGTAGGTCACGTCATCTTCGAAATTGCAATCGGCCCAACGCAGCCCGCGCGGCTTTCCGCATGCCGCGGCCCGTTGAATGAATCGGGCTTCGAGATATTCTCGCTGGCGATGAAACTCGCGCCGCGCCCGCGCCAACTGCCGCTCGCGGTGCGCTGCCCGCAACGGCCGCCATACCGCAATTGCCACAAACGCGCAGGCCAATAGGCCTACGGCCGAGATCCACAAGATTGCATCCATGAAACCACCAGCGCCTCGTCGCCGTCGCCCAGTGAGAACGCACTAATTGTAGTGCCCGGACGTGGGAAATGGCAAGCAACGGGCTTTCGGATTCTCAGCGGCATGCATCTTGCGACCCGGGCGAGTGGACGCCTGCTCGCGCGGGGGCGAATTCAGGGGCTCATTTCAGTAGCGGACGAACTCGAGCCACGCAATGCCCAGCGCCAGGGTGAGCACTGTGGTCGGCAGCCCGACTTTGCAATATTCCCAGAAAGAGATGTGTAGCCCCTCGCGTCGAGCGCTTTCGACGACGATCAGATTCGCCACCGAACCGAGCACTGTCAGATTGCCGGCAAATGTGCTCGACATCGCCAGGGCCAGCCACGCCGTCTCCCGGCCGGCTTCCGGAACGGCCTTCATCATCGGCTGCATCAGAAGCACCGCGGGCACGTTGCTCACCAGATTCGACAATCCGGCCGACACAAGACTCAACAAATCCACCGGCCGGCGGAGCAGCCAACTCCAGCCGTCGATCCCCCAACTTGCCACGACATGCACCTGAAAGGCATGAACGACGATAAACAACCCGGTGAACATGACCAGCAATCCCCAATCGATCTTCCGGTATACCTGTTCCGGTTCGATCCGGCCGAAGAGCATCACGGCCGCGGCCCCGAGCGCGACCATCTCCAGCGGCAAACCGGTAAAGAAGAGCACGACCGCCGCCAGCGTTACCACGACGCTCTTCCGTTGCAGCCAGCGGCGCTCGCGCTGGTCGGTGGGCGAATCCGGGTCGAGTTCGTCGTCGGCAAGGAGTTCCGCCGCCGGGCCCTTGCCGGCGACCGCACCGTTCTCCGGCGGGCCTTGGACCGCCGGCCGCATCCCCGCCCGCAAGCTCCGCCGATAGACCACCGCGATCACGAGAAAATCCAACACCAAACCGATCAAGGCGACCGGCAGCAATCGCTCCGTGAAGCGCAGATACGAAATTCCAGAGTGCGAACCGATGAAAATGTTTTGCGGATTCCCCGTGATCGTGCCGGTCGAGCCGATATTCGCCGCGGTGGCCAGTGCCACCAGATGCGGCACTGGGTCGAATCGCAGCCGCCGCGCGAGATGCAGCACCAGCGGCGTCAGCGTGAGGCAAACGATGTCGTTAATCAAAAACGCCGACAGGACGCCCGTGAGCAGCACCGTCGCGGCCAACAGCCCCATTGGCGTGCTGATGTGCCCCAGCGCGGTCGCCGCGAGCCGCTGAAAAAAGCCAGAAAGCCGCAAGGACCCGATGACGATCATCATGCCAAACAGCAGCGCCAGCGTTTTGTAGTCGATCGAATCGGTGGCCACCGCCTGAGAAAGCGAAAGCATGCCGGTAATCAGCATCAAGATCGCGCCCACCAGCGCGATCCCCGCTCGATCCAGCCGCAGCCCGGGCACTTTGCCGATCGCCAAGCCGATGTACGTCAGCGCGAAGAGGGCGGTGGTGATATAGGGAGCGGCGCCGTGGTTGAACATCAATCCCTCGTATCAGGTTCGGCAGGCGCGCAAAGGTTGTTCCGCGGCATGTGGATCCCGGTGCATGCAACGCCAGAATGGGTCGGCGCCCGCCAGTTTCCGGCAGCGCGGCCGGTGCCGGCCCGGACGATCGGCTAATCCTCGTCGCTTCACTCGCGGGGACGTCAATGGCACCTGATTTGCTCTCCCGTTCGCTTGCATGAAAACGATTTCGGGTTATATCACGATCGTGCAGGAAGATCGCTTTCGACTGGCAGCCGACGACGGGCGAGGGTTGTTGCTCACGCTGAAGCATAACGCCGACGTGGACGACGACGATTTGCAACGGCTTTGCGCATCGCATCGTCGAGTACATGTCTTATACGATGGCGAGCCTGACTACGAGAACGGCCTCGCGCGATCGGTGCGGCCTGTGCCGCCGGACGCCGATGCGCCTTCGGCCGACTCTGCCCGATCGCCTCATCTCTTATCCGCGAGACAATGAAAAGCCCACCCATACTTGGCGGTTTGTTCGATTCGCTTCGCCAGTGGCCTGTTGTACGGCAAATCGCTGGCGAAGATCCGCTCCGCGAGGCGGCAAAGTCGGCCGCCTCCGAGCGGCTCCGCCCGCGGCTTGAAGAAGCAGACCATGTCGGCACGAGCATTTGCCCATATTGCGCGGTTGGCTGCGGTCAATTGATTTACGCCAAGGGAAACGATGTGATCCACATCGAAGGCGATCCGCGCAGCCCGATCAATCAAGGAACGCTTTGTCCGAAGGGGGCCGGCACGCTCGGCTGGCTTCTGAACCCCGACCGGCTGACGAAGGTCAAGTATCGTGCGCCGTTCTCGACCCGATGGGAAGAACGGAGCTTGGATTGGGCAATGGATCGAATCGCGCATCTCGTCAAACGAACCCGCGACGAAACCTTCGTGGAGAAGCTCGCCGACGGCAGCGAAGTGAACCACACGCTGGCCATCGCCTCCCTCGGCGGGGCGACGCTCGACAACGAAGAGAATTACCTGATCAAGAAGGTGTTCGGCGGCGGACTGGGCTTGGTATGGATCGAAAACCAGGCCCGCATCTGCCACAGCGGTTCGGTTCCCAGCCTCGGCTCGACTTACGGTCGCGGCGCGTCGACGCTGGCCGAGTGGGACTTGGCGAATTCGGATTGCGTGATGATCATGGGCTCGAACATGGCCGAAGCTCATCCCATCGCGTTTCGCTTCGTGATGCAAGCGAAAGAGCGAGGGGCGACGGTGATTCATGTCGATCCGCGCTTTACCCGCACTTCGGCGCTGGCCGACATCTACGCCCCCATCCGCGCTGGCAGCGACATCGCCTTCACTGGCGGCCTGATCCACTACATCCTCGAGCACGATGCGTGGTTCAAGGAATATGCGCTAAATTACACGAACATCGCCACCATCATCGGTCCCGACTTCAAAGACACGAGTGAGCTCGACGGTGTCTTTTCGGGCTGGGACCCGGAAAAGCGGAGCTACTCGCCAAACAGTTGGCAATATCGCGGCGCGGATGTGAAGAGTTCGCTCGCCGAACATCATTCCATTTCGGGCGAGTCGTATTCGGAAAAGCTGAGCCGCACGCAAGACGATCCGCCCCCGCAGGACCCCACGCTCGAACATCACGACTGCGTATACCAGATCATGCGCCGGCACTATGCCGCATATACGCCCGAGGCCGTCGAGCGGATCACGGGTTGCCCCCAGCAGACGTTTTTGAAGGTTGCGGAAGCGCTGGTGCGCCATTCGGGCCGGGAGCGCACGGCGGCATGGTGTTATGCCGTCGGCGTGAACCACCACACCGTGGCCGTGCAGATGATTCGCGCAGCAGCGATCATCCAGGCGTTGCTTGGCAACACGGGCCGGCCGGGCGGCGGCGTACTCGCCCTCCGCGGCCACGCGAGCATCCAAGGCAGCACCGATATTCCCACGCTCTACAACCTTCTGCCCGGCTACATTGCCCAACCCCACTTTGCCAAGCCGCACCATAACTTGAAGAGCTACCTCGCCACCGAAACGCTAACGATGGGCTTTTGGCACAACCTGCCGAAATATGCCGTCAGCCTGCTGCGCGCCTGGTACGGCGAGAACGCCACGAAGGAGAACGACTACGGCTATAGCTGGCTGCCGAAAATCATGGGCGACCATTCCGAATTGCCGATGACGCTGGCGATCGCCGATGGGTTGATTCGCGGGCTATTCGTCATGGGCCAGAATCCGGCCGTCGGCGGCCATAACACGCGGCTCATTCGCCGCGGCTTGGCGAATCTCGAATGGATGGTCGTTCGTGAAACGTTCGAAAGCGAGACGGCCGACTTTTGGCTCGATTCACCGGAAGTGCATAGTGGCGAACTCGATCCGCGCAGCATCGCGACCGAAATCTTCCTGCTCCCCGCGTCGCTTCCTGGCGAAAAGGAAGGGACATTCACCAATCTCAACCGACTGATCCAATGGCACGACAAGGTCGTCGAATCGAGGGCCGATTGCCGGAGCGACCTGTGGTTCATGTTCCACCTCGGCCACCGGTTGAAACAACTCTATCGGAACAGCGCCGCCGAGCGCGACAAGCCGATTCAAAACCTGACGCTCGATTATTCGACCGAAGGGCCGCACGCCGAGCCCTCGGCCGAAGACGTGCTGAAGGAAATCAACGGCTATACCTGGCCAGGCCGCCAGCAGATTCCGAGCTTCAAGGAACTAAAGGACGACGGCTCCACGGCCTGCGGCTGCTGGATCTATTGCGGCGCCTACCCGCGAAACGATTTCAACCACACCCGATCGCGTGTGCCCGATGGCCCTGACGGCCCCGGCAGCCATCTGAATTGGGCCTTCGCGTGGCCGGGCAATTATCGCACGCTCTATAATCGGGCCTCCGCCGATCCGCAAGGCAAGCCGTGGAGCGAGCGCAAGAAACTGATCTGGTGGAACGCCGAACAGAAAAAATGGGTCGGCAAGGAGCCTTCGGATTTCCCGGAAGACAAACCGCCCGACTACGAGCCAAATTGGTTCCTGAAGCCGAAGGGAACCGATGCCCATGACGGTCGCTCCCCGTTTACGCTCATTTCGGATGGCCATGCGTCGCTGTTTGTCACGTCCGGACTAAAAGACGGCCCTTTGCCGACCCACTATGAGCCGGTCGAATCGCCGGTTCACAACCCGATGTATAAGCAGCAATACAACCCAGTCGCGAAACGTTGGAACCGCCCGGACAATGAATATCACGAAATTGCCGACGAACGATTCCCGTATGTGCTCACGACCTATCGTCTCACCGAATTGCATTGCGGCGGCAGCCCGACGCGATTCGTCCGCTCCACTGCCGAGCTGCAGCCGGAAGGTTTTGCCGAGATACCCGTCGAATTGGCCGAACGGTTGGGGATCAACAACCTCGATTGGGTCGTCGTCTCGACTGCCCGAGGCAAGGTGGAAACTCGAGCCCTCGTGACCCGCAGATTGCAACCGCTGGAAATCGCGGGCCAGCGAATTTTTCAGATCGGCATGCCCTACAACTACGGCTGGCGTGGTTTCGCCACCGGCCAAGTGGCCAACACCCTTACATCGATCGTCGGCGATCCGAACACGACGATCCATGAAGGCAAAGCCCTGACATGCCAGCTTCATCGCGGCCGCACCAACGGAGTTTGCTCGAATGGACACGGTTAGCTCCCGAGCCCTCGATTATTCGCAGACGATTCTCCCCGCGATGATTCCGCGCGAGGCTGAGCTTACCGTGGGTCTGACCATCGAGGCGGGGCAAGAATACGGTTTTTTCACCGATTCGACGCTTTGTATCGGCTGCAAAGCATGCGAAGTGGCGTGCAAAGAATGGAACGCCTTGCCGGCCGACAACCGCAAAATGACCGGCTTCAGCTACGACAACACGGGGTCTCTGTCCGCCACAACCTGGCGACATGTGAATTTTATCGAGCAAATCGCGCCGGTAGATCAGTCGATTCAACCTGATGTTTCTAGGGTTGGGCCCCTCCAACTCGATCCACCGTCGCTCCCGGGTTTCCTGCCCGATCTTGCCCTGCTCCGCGCGTCCGACCAGGACGGCGAGCGCAGCGCATTGCAACGGCCGGCGATCGAAAATCGGTGGCTCATGCACAGCGACGTTTGCAAGCATTGTGCAAACGCGGGCTGCGTTCAAGCTTGCCCCACGGGAGCGCTTTTTCATACCGAGTTTGGCACCGTGGTCGTGCAGCAGGATATTTGCAATGGCTGTGGCTATTGCATTCCTTCTTGCCCGTTCGGCGTCGTCGCGTTAAATCTCGACGACGGCCGGGCTCACAAGTGCACGCTGTGCTACGACCGGCTGAAAGGGGGCCTCGAACCGGCCTGCGCGAAATCTTGTCCGACCGACTCGATCGAGTTCGGTCCCGTGAGCCAGTTGCGTGAAAAGGCCGAACGGCGCGTTTCCCACCTGCACCAACGCGGCGTGAATAATGCGTATCTCTATGGAACTCCTGGAAGCCATGGAACTAGCGGCGGGATCGAGCGGCTCAACTCGATTTCGCTTTTGCTCGATCGACCCGAAACCTACAACCTTCCCGCCGCGCCGACATTGCCCAGCACGCGAATCAAGCCCGGCTTCATTGCCGGCCTATTGACAATGGCCGCTGTCGCCCTGTCGGCATTGGCGGCATTCGACGACCGCCGTTCGAATAGCCAGCGTTAAGGCCGATCGCAACCTCCGCCGCACATCGAGCGATTCCATGGCAGCCAGAACAACCGTTTCATCACGCACGCCGACCTCGAACGAGTCGAACGGTTCCATGCCAGAAGTGGCCTCGGCGACTTCCACTCAAAGCGGATCGCTGTCGGGGCCGCGAGGGACGTTGCCCTACGACGGCACAACCTACTATGGCCAGCCGGCCGTCAAAAAAAGTCATTATGGCTGGCTGATCGTCAGCTACTTTTTCGTCGGCGGTTTGGCGGGCTGTTCACAATTGATCGCTGCGATCGCCGACCTGAGAGGCCATCAAAAGAACAAATCGATCGTTCGGGCCGGGCGCTACCTTGGGTTTGCCGGTTCGCTGCTAAGTCCCGCATTGCTCGTCGCCGATCTGCACACGCCGCGGCGGTGGCTGAATATGCTGCGAATTTTTCGTCCGACCTCGGCGATGTCGATCGGGGCGTGGACGTTGGCGGCATTCGGCACTTTCAGCGGTTTCACCGCCGTGGGACAGCTTCTCAGTGATTTGTTCCACTTGCGGTTCGGCCGATGGATTGCCCGGCTGTGCGGGATTCCCGCGGCGGTGGCGGGCACGGTCATGTCGTTCTACACCGGCGTGCTTCTTTCGGCGACCAGCACTCCGCTATGGGCCGCCGCTCCGCGGCTGTTGCCAGCGCTGTTCGGCAGCTCGGCCGCCTCAACGGCCGCAGCCGCCGTGGAACTAACGAGCCGTCGGCTTGGTCAGACGCCCGACGAGAAACACCGACTCGCTGGATTCTCGTTACTGGCAAGCGCCCTAGAACTATCGCTCTCGACGGCGCTGCGGTTGCATTGGCGCAAGAATCATCTCGACGCTCCGCTCGCCGAACTTCCGCTTCCGAATGCCTTTATCACGGCGGCTGCCGTTGGCGCTGCCATCCCCTTGGCGATGCATGCCCATAGCGTTTGTTCTGGCCGAATCAGCGCAAAATCGGCGACCACCGCTGCGGTGCTCGCCCTGGCGGGAGGCTATGCTCTGCGAGCAGCGATCCTTTTCGCCGGTAACCGCTCGGCGGATCGTCCGACCGACTACTTCAATCTCTGCCAACCGAACACACACCAGGCAATGCATTAGGCGATTTATGCCCGAAGCCTCCGCGTCGTCGGCCGCCGACACGGCATTGAATCAATTCGTCGATGAAGTGCTTGAGAAGCTGCGCCTTTCGCTGAGCGAGGGCTCGAAGAGCATCGAGCAAGACCTGCGCGGGGCGCAGATCGCCTGCACTCAATATCGCGACGAATTGATTCGTCGTCTGCGAAAGCGTGCGGACAATGACGGTCGAACCGATATCCCCGAGCGGCTGGACGAAGCGAATATCGTGCTTTCGCTGATCGCGACCGTGGAATATCCTCTGCAGGGCTTCCGCACGCGGACGCTCGAAGACGCGATCAAACTGCTTGAATCTCGCCGCAATCGACCATAGCATTGTCCGACGGACGACACTTTCACGCCAACCGCAGTCCCTGCGGCAGGCTTTCGCCGAAGATCATTCCTTGCTCGGCCGCTTCCAACTCGCCCCCTTCGGCGACCAATTGCCGGAAGTGAGGCGGAGACTGTCTCGCCGCAAGCCACCCCAGCGCTTCGGCTCGTAAATTTTCCGAGATGTCGCGATAGCGGTCGCCGGTTTTGCGGCACAGTTGCATCAGCGCGAGCGGCGCCGTTTCGACTTCCTGCCGCATGGCCATCATTCGATCGGCCCATTGCTCGGCCACTTCGGCCGGCACGACAGTATTCAGCGGACCGTAAAGCGGCACACGCGCTCCAATGCGTCCCAACGACCAAACGGCCGCGTTCATCACCGCCGCGATCTTCTCCCGCGGCGCGAGTTCGGCCACCAGACCGCCCAATTCCACCTTTTCGCCAACGCCGAGCAACTCGAGCGAGCCCAACAACCGCCATAGCTCGGCCGCTTCGTGGGAACCGGGCTTGAATTCCGGCGCCCGTCGCTTGGCAATCGCGCGGTGCAGTGCTCGCACGTCTGCCACCAGCGGTTGCGCCAGCGAACGCTGTTGCCCAGCGGGCAGCCCGCCCGCAACGCGCCGCCACAGGATCCACCATTCGGCGCGGCACGTCGGATTGTTGTGCATCAGTCCGGACAACAGCCGCCGCGTTTGAGCGACCCGCCAATCGTCTACCGCCATGCCGTAGCCGGGGCGCAGCGCGAAGCCGAGCAGGCTCAACCAGCGGGCCTCGTGGGCCGGGCTAAGCTTCCGCCCTGCTTCCACCTCCAGCAGCGCTTCCCACAAATACCGCAACAGCGACGGCGGCCATTCGGATCGCTGCATGAGGGTCGTTTCCGCGAGCCGCTTCACCAACTGATCGGGCGCGTCGCGCTCGCGGCTCGCAGCCGGGCCAAATGCATCCTCGATCAATCGCCGGCAAGCGTCGAGCGTTCGCTGGTCGACAATCCCCGCCATCTCGCCGGCGCTTTCGTGGCCGGCAAGATCGGTTCGTGTGGCCACGCGCACGTCGAACTGCAATTTCCATGTGCGGGAACCGTCGATTTCGCCACACCACAGATCGAGCGTGCCGATCTCGGTGAGCCGGGCATGCAGGTAGACGGCGATCGTTTCCGCACCGGCGGTTTTCTTGCCCGACCGTAGCACCGTGCGGATCGGCGGCAGCGATGTCATCTGCTCCGGATCGACCGGCACCACGTCGCCGGCCCGGGCGGTCAATTGCGTGCTTGAAACGTACAGCGGAAATTCGACCGGCTCGCGAATCAGGAGGTTGAATCGGCACTGCGTGAGATCGATCTCCTGTCCCTCCTCGACGCCCGCCGGCATGAGGCACACCGCCGACGCGGCGCCCTCGGCCGTGGCGGCGCCGATGTAATACGAGCGCGCCAAGCCCGCGGCAATCCGCACGCCAAGCCCTCGGCGCACGAGTCCGTAGTAGGCGGCGCCGCGGGCAACCGCTAAATCGCGGCGATCGTTTTCCAGCAGTTGCGGCCGCCATTTGCCGTCGTTACCCGGAAACCAGCCGCTGATCGCGTCCAACAGCCGTTGCCGCAAGACGGCCGCATCGAACACGCCGCCATTCAGCAGCACGACATCCGGCCGCGTGGGATCATGATCTTGCGCCGGCGCAACTTCGGCGTTTTCCGCCACATGGCGATGCGCGGTGAGAAACGCGGCCAAATAGCGTGTGATCGCGGCATCGGCCGCATACGGCAAACTGAACTCTTGAAATCCCGACCGCCGCGGCATCGGCTTTTCGTCGAGCGACACCCGTGGGAAGAAGCCATCGACCAGCAATTCTTGCACTTCTTGCCGCGAAAGCTGCACTTGAACCGAGCCGCCGATCAGTCGCGAACTCGAACCCGGCAAGCTGAACACGAATTCTTCGGGCGGATTTTCGCCCAACAGGGTTTCCTTCACCTGCCGGCAACTTTGCACAAGTACCGACCAGCGCCGCGGCTCGAGCTTGCCGTCTCCCATCAGCTTGTGCTCGATATGATGCGCCAAGGCGAGATCGAGGTTATCGCCCCCCAAAATCAAATGCTCGCCGACCGCGACGCGATGAAACTGTGTCTTCCCCTGGCTGTCTAGCCCAACCCGAATGAGCGTGAAATCGGAGGTGCCGCCGCCCACATCACAGATCAGAATCTTCTGGCCTGGTTGAACCAGCGTGTGCCAGTTCTGTTCGTGAGCGTCGATCCACTGATAGATGGCGGCCTGCGGTTCTTCGATCAGCACGACGCGCGGCAAGCCGGCCCAGGCCGCAGCTTTCACCGTCAATTCCCGAGCCACTTCATCGAACGAAGCCGGCAACGTCAGCACGACATCCTGCTGTTCCAAAGGATCGGCGGGAAAGCGATGATTCCAAGCCGCGCGGAGGTGTCCCAGATACCGGGCACTCACCTCCACCGGCGAAAGCCGCTCGACATCGGCCGCCCCATGCCACGGCAATAGCTCCGCCAGACGGTCGACGCCCGAGTGGCAAAGCCACGACTTCGCCGACGCGATCAGTCGCCCCGGAACGATCGCGCCCTGATTGCGGGCAATCACTCCGACCGTATGATCGGAGTCGTCCTTCATCCACGGCAGCCGAAATGCGCCGGCCGAGAATTCGCCGGCCGCGCGCTGATAGTGAAACGACGGGAGCGTTTCCCTCGCCTCGACGACACCGGGGGCGACCAACTGCGGCACGGTAAATGTGCACACCCGGCGAGCAGCGGTTGAATGGGCCGATAACCCGTCGCTGCCGGCCGTGTCGACATAGGCGACGGCCGAGTTCGTCGTGCCGAGATCAATGCCGACGACATAACGGCTCGGTGCGTCAATCGTGTCATCGATGGCGCTGGTCATCTTAATTCTTGCGCCATACTTGGCGGGAAGCGTTCCCGAGGGTGTTCTTTGCGGGGAGTTGCGGTTCGATCGCGTGTCGCATTATAAGCAGCCGATATTCGCACGCCTGGTTGCCAACTATCCGCTAGACTTGAAGTATTCGGTCTGCCGTCAAATCGTCAAGGCACGTGCACGGACGGTCCATCAACGACAAACAAATGGAAACGGGCATGCCTGAAAAGATCGTAACGATCAAAAGCCCCGGCACCAGCGCCGTGGCGATCGGTTGTCTTCTCTTTTTCGCGCTATTCTGGTCCGCGCTCACCTTGACGTTCGACGGGTTCATCGCTTCGAGCATGGTGCGCCAAATCCAGGCAACCCGCTATCCCAAGGTCTCGGGCCGCGTAACGCAAAGCAGCGTCAAATCGCATCGCGGCAGCAAGGGGCGCATGGTCTACAGCGCCAACCTCAAGTTTGCCTATCAGGTTGCGGGCAAGACGTATCAGGGACACCAATATCGCTACGGAACTTGGGCAAACAGCGACGGCAATGCCGCGCGGCAAACCGTCGCAGCATATCCCGTCGGGCGAACCGTCGATGTGTTTTACGCTCCCGACGACCCGTCCAATGCGATTCTGAAGCCCGGCATCGAAGGAGCTGATCTTTTCCTGATCACGTTCATGGCGCCCTTCAACCTGATCATGCTGGGGATTTGGTTCGGGGCAATTCAAGGCATCTATCGGCGATACGTGCCGGCGATCGCGGGCGGAGCGAAAATTACCGACGACGGATATTCCACCCGCATCCGGTTTTCGCAATTGCCGCCTCTGGCCATCGGGCTGGCGACCATGGCGCTGCTTTGCTTTGTGGGCATCTTTCCGATTGTGATCCTGAAGGGAGCTAATCCACCGCTGGAAATGATGTATGCCGTATGGGCCCTGATTGCAAGCGCCGGTCTGATTGTTACGTTGCTGGCGTGGATGAAGCAAGCCCGCGGCGACGGAGACCTGGTTATCGACGAAGTCCGCCAGCAGATCACACTGCCGGCAAATTGGGGGCGCTCAGAAGCCGTGGCTATTCCGACGCGCGATGCACGCGCGATCCAGATCGACAAAATCGCGAAGCGAGGAGCGAAGGGAAGCACTTACTTCTGCTATGCCCCCATCCTCGTTTGTGTCGGCCGTAGCGGCTCTGAACGCCGCGAGAAACTCACCGAATGGCAGAACCAGTCGAACGCCGAAGCACTCGCGGCCTGGCTGCGCGAACGGTTGCGAATAGCCTCGCCGACGCCGGCCGCCTAGGGACGAATGTTCCGATCGAATGCAAAATGACGGGCGGTGCGCGGCCGGTGCACTCCCGGCCGGTAATTCGCGAAGACCGGCATGATCGGTACGATGGGCACGCCCGAATCCACAGCTTGGGGCCTGCATGTTGTTGCTGGGTTTGGGCAAGCGGCGCCCGTGTCGTTCGGGGCCGCCCGCTAGTTTGCCAGACATCAATGCCTGACCTATCTTTTCGACGACGTTGGCACATGTATGATTTTGCGGCCGGCCGCTGTATGCGGCCGCGGCGTTGTTTCATCGGCACGAGGGGGAAGCTATGCCGAGGCGGCATTGGCTCATTTTGTGTCTGGCGTGGCTTGGGTGCATGGCGGCCGGCCTTGCGCTTATGCTCAGGTTCGAATGGACTCCCGGTCGACTCGGGCATGCAAGCGACGAATGGCCCCAGGACACCCGCTTGACTCGCGACACAACACGTCCAACCCTCGTCATGTTCGTGCATCCTCAATGCACTTGTTCCCGCGCAAGCCTGTCGGAACTAGGACTTTTGGCATCTGATTGCCAAGATCGGGTGGCCATCCGGATCGTATTTGTGCGGCCACACGGCTTGCCCGACGGATGGGAGCGCACCGAGTTGTTTTCGACCGCGCAAGGCATTCCGGGCAGCGACGTGTCGTGCGATCCCGATTGTCGTGAAGCCCGACGCTTCGGTGCGGCGACCTCGGGAGAAACATTTCTGTATTCCGCCGATGGCCGGCTTCTATTCCAGGGCGGCATGACTGCGTCGCGCGGACATGAAGGGGAAAGCATTGGGCGGACCACGCTCATCGCGCTAATCGCCGGACGACGTGTCGACTGCCGACGGTCGCCGGTGTTCGGTTGTGCTTTGCGAAACCAGTCTTTCGGCGCCGACACGCGGAACGAACCATGAACCGGCTGGAGATCGCCAACGAAGACTCCTCGCGCGCGCGACAGTTGTTCGAGCAGCACTGGCGCGAAAACGCCAGGCGAACGGACCGCATGTTTGCCGTGCTGCTTGTGCTCGAATGGTTGGCGGCGATTCTGATCGCGCTGGTCCTGTCGCCCAAATCGTGGGATGGCACGATGAGTCACACGCATCCGCATGTGTGGCTGGCGATTTTTCTCGGTGGCGGGCTTGCCAGTTTGCCCGTGGCGCTGGCTTGGAAACATCCCGGCCTCACGCTCACGCGTCACATGATCGCGCTGGCGCAAATTCTGTTTTCGTCGCTGCTGATCCATCTCACGGGCGGGCGAATCGAGACCCACTTCCACGTGTTCGGGTCGCTCGCATTCCTGGCGTTTTATCGCGATTGGCGCGTGCTGATCCCGGCGACGCTTGTCGTGGCGGTCGATCATTTCGTGCGCGGGGTCTATTGGCCGCAAACCGTATTTGGCATCTCGACGCCCGATTCGTGGCGATGGCTGGAGCACTCCGGCTGGGTGATTTTCGAGGATATCTTTCTGATCATTTCCTGCCGCAACGGCGTGCGTGAAATGTGGTCGATCGCCAGCCGCACCGCGGAATTGGAGCGCGCCCAGCGGGCAGCCGAAGACGCCAATGAAGCCAAGAGCACCTTCCTGGCCAACATGAGCCACGAGATCCGCACTCCCATGACGGCGATACTCGGCTACGCCGACTTGCTGATGGACGATGGCGATCGCTCGAAGGCGCCGAAGAATCGAATCGACACGATCCTGACCATCCGCCGAAATGGGGATCATCTCCTCCAAATCATCAACGACATTTTAGACTTGTCCAAGATCGAGGCCGGCAAGATGGTCGTCGAGTCGATCAATTGCTCGCCGATCCAGTTGCTTGCCGATGTCGAATCACTCATGCGAGTGCGCGCCAATGCCAAACAATTATCGCTGCGCGTCGAATACGAAAGCGATATGCCGGAATTCATCCACTCCGACCCCACGCGACTGCGCCAAATCCTTGTCAATCTGGTGGGTAACGCTGTGAAGTTCACAGAACGCGGCTCCGTGCGCATCCTCGCGCGGTCCATCGGCAAGCCTTGCGCGCGCTTGGAATTCGACGTGATCGATTCGGGAATCGGCATGACGCCCGAACAGGTCGATCGGCTATTTCAAGCGTTTTCACAGGCCGACAGTTCGACGACTCGGAATTTTGGCGGCACCGGACTCGGATTGGTCATTAGCAAACGGTTGGCGGCCATGATGGCGGGAGACGTTGCCGTCGTTAAAACAAACCCCGGCGCGGGCACGATCTTCCGTTTCACGATGCCGGTGAATTCGCCGGCCGGCGTTCGAATGGTGGCCACCACGGGCTGTCTTACGCACAGCACGAAGGAGTCGGGCGAAGCACGCCTAACGGCCGACTCTCCATCGCTCAAAGGTTGTCGAGTGCTTTTGGCCGAGGATGGCCCGGATAATCAGCGATTGATCGCGTTTGTGTTGGGAAAAGCGGGAGCTGACACGACAACCGTCGAGAACGGGCAGCTGGCCGTCGCTGCCGCGCTTGCCGCCGACCGCGAAGCTCGCCCCTTCGACGTGATTCTCATGGACATGCAAATGCCGGTCATGGACGGATATCAGGCGACCGCGATGCTAAGGGCACATCATTATCGCGGCCCGATCGTGGCCCTAACCGCCCATGCAATGGGCGGCGATTGCGAGAAGTGCCATGCCGCCGGCTGCGACGATTACGCGACAAAGCCGATCAATCGTCAAGCGCTGATCGAAACGGTCGCCCATTGGACAAAATCGGGCCCGGCGATTGGGACTTGTGAGATAGTGAATAATGGCTCGGAAGCAAAAACGGGACAGGTCCGAATGGCACGAAGTTAAACGTAACCTGTTTCATGCCACATGCATCACTGGCTGCTAGCAAACGGCGGTCGCCGCATGCTAGCGACGGGCTGGCGCAAACGCAGGCCTCCGGCGAGAATGGGGTTAGTCACAACTCCACA
>DATAWG010000054.1 GCA_036267355.1 Pirellulales bacterium
AGCGGTGCTCGACAAAAATCCGGCCGACGCGGAAGCGAACCTCGCCGTCGGCCGCTGGCGAGCGTTTTACAAAAACGACTGGCCCACCGGCCTGCCGCTGTTGGCAAAGGGCAGCGATGAAAAACTAAAATCGCTCGCCGCCGAGGAACTGAAATCCCCGACCGACGCCGAGCAACAAATCCAATTGGCCGACGCGTGGTGGAACATCTCCGAAAAAGAAGCCGGCATCGCGCGCGACTGCGTCCGCCTGCATGCGGGCAGCATCTATCAAGAGGCGTTGCCGAGTCTCGCGTCGGCCTTGAAAAAAGCCGCGATCGAAAAACGTCTCAAGGAAATTGCCAATCTGAAACAAGCTCCGGCCCCAGTTGCGGTCGCTTCAATCGTGGGCAAGCTTGATTACGCCGTGAATGAGTTTTCTTGGAAGCTCGGCCAACCGAGCGTGCAGCTCATTCAAAAAAATAATGGTTTTTGCTTTCTCTCCTCAATATCCGGCCATTTTGGAGGATACGGCGAAGCGGCGAGCGTACACCTCGCCAACGACGGCTTCTGGACGCTAGACGCGCACGCGAAAACCGACGGCTTGGCGGCAAAGGCTCTCAGCATCGAACACCTGACACCAGCGATATTCAAGCGCCGATTCACCGAATACCACTGGAGGACAGGCGAGCCGCCCGTCAAGATGCTTCATAAAGACGAGGGGATATGCTTCTTGTCGGGAATTGAAGGGCATTTCGAAGGAGGGGGCGAAGAGGTTTCCGTGCGACTGGCCGACGACGGCTATTGGTACCTCGGAGGCAGATCAGGCCAGGACCAACTCGGCGCCGCCGCCGTTGGAGTCGAATGGGCACGGCCGGGCGCGCACCGGATCGACGTTGAAGAACACAAATGGTCGGTGGGTGATTCACCCGTCGAACTCTTGAAAAAGCGGCAAGGGTTCGCATTCCTATCGTCCGTATCAGGACATCTTTGGGGATATGGCGAGGAAGTCGGAGTTTACCTGGGGACCGACGACACCTGGTATTTCGGGGGCAGATCGGGCCAGCCAGACGTGCACGCGACGGCGACAACGATCCGTTTCTCGAAATCGGCGACCAGCGAGCCGCCGCACCGTGCCGCGGGCGAGCCGCTCGCGCCGAGTTCCACTCCTGCCAACGTCGCGGCGGAAAAGGCGTCTGGCTCAACCCAATTCCCAGTTGGCCAATGGGTCGGCCTCCTGCACCTGATTGATCCAAATCGGGATAGCGTCAAAGGTGTTTGGCGGCCGCGCGGGCAAGAATTGGCCTGCGAACCCGGAAAATTCAGCCGGATTCAAGTGCCCGTCGTCGTTGACGGCGGCTATGATCTGGAAGTTGAATTCACGCGGACTTCGGGCGACGACGCTGTCGCCACGATGTTTGCGGTCGGTTCCCACGTTTGCATGGTCAACCTCGGCGGTTGGAAGAGCGCCGCCAGTGGTCTGATGAACATCGATGGCCACGAAGCAAACGATCCGCAAAATCCGTTTGCGGTGCGGCCCGGGTCGCTCGAAAACAATCGTCGCCATCGGCCTGATGGACGTGGATGGCCATCCTGCAAACGGTTGATGCCGCGGCCGGTCGCGGCGAATCGACCGGCGACCTAAACCCTTGCGATTTCACACCGAACGGCGTTGATTCAAGCCGTTGCAATCTGTTGCAAGGAGTGGAGCGGAAGGGGATCGAACCCTCAACCTCTGCATTGCGAACGCAGCGCTCTCCCAATTGAGCTACCGCCCCAGACGGCGGAGCCCTCTTTCGAGCCCGTCGCGGAGTGCTTCCCATATTAGATTTGCCGCCGTGGGTTGTCTAGCCAGACGAATACCCTGGATTGCGGCAAGGGCAGCATGCCGCCGGCCACTGCTTAGGAGTGCATTCTTGGCAACTCGTCGCCGCGGGCGATGAGCTCGGCCTCGGCCGTGGCCAGGTTTTCCAGTCGGCTCCGCACTGCTTCCTCCGGGCCGAATCGATTCGCGAGGCGGACATAGGTGCTGTGGTGCCGCGCTTCGCTCTCGAACAGGCCATCGTAGAACGACGCCAACTCGCGGTCCGGCAGATGCTCGCGCAGCAATCCGAATCGTTCGCAGGATCGAGCCTCGATCAGGCTGGCCACGAGCAGCCGATCAATGGCCTTTTGTGGCTCTTGTTTTCTGACCAATTCGTTCAACTGCCGGCCATAGCTCCCCGGCGCCAAGCGGCGGAACCGAATGCCGCGCCGCTCGAGCAGGTCCAGCACCATGCGAAAATGCGACAGTTCTTCGTCGACGATATCGGCCATCTCGCGACACAATTCGACCCGATCGACGTAGGCAAAAATCAGGTTCAGCGCCGTGCCGGCCGCCTTTTTCTCGCAATGAGCATGGTCGATCAAAAGCGTCGGCACGTCGGGCAACACCTGGTCGAGCCAACGCCGCGGCGATGCAGATTTGAGGCTGAGCATTACATCATTGGCCGACGATTCGCGGCCGGCGGTTGGCTGCCGATTTGAATCCGATCCCCGGGCGGTTTCTATCGTACCATTCCGCGGCGAAGTTCGGCCAGCGTGTAGAACGTGTCGCGCCAGCGGATGCCGCCTTGTCGAAGCGTCTTTGTCGTCGAGTGGACTCCGGCCCAGCAAAACAGCAGAAACCCGAGCGGAACGAGCGGCAGCACCCACGCTGGCCAGCGGGCCCGGCGGAGTTGGATCACGCCAGGAATTGCCGGCGCCCAAAGGCTGGCCAATCCGATCCAGCCGATCGGCGGCGGCGCAAGCCACGGCGCTGCGATCGAAACCCCGATCAGGGCCGCGACAAACAAAATGACCAACGCACTCTTGGCGATGCTATAGTGCAACGCGGCGAACCAATTTTTTTCCACCGCCCGCACCGAGCCGGCAAGGCTCAATGCCCATTCTGCTTCGAGGTCGGCCAGCCCTGTGTAGATTCGCTGCCGAAACCCGGCCCGCCGCAAAAGCAGGCCAAGCTTGGCATCTTCGACCACTTCCAGTCGCAACGGCTCATGCCCGCCGATGGCTCGATAGGCTTCGCGGCGCACGAGGTTAAAAGCGCCGATGCCGATCGCGCGATGGCCGCGGTCGCGATTGATTTGCCATGCCGGCGCATAGAGCGCGAGGCATTGCGACCAGGCGAGCATGACGCCGCGAGTTGCGGCCCCGCTGCAATTGATCGCTGGCCAGAGGCACAGATGATCTGCTCGCTCGGCCCGCGCGGTAGCGATGGCCCGGCCGACAAGGTCGGGGGCCATATGAATATCGGCATCGGCGAGCAAAATCCATTCGCCCCGAGCATGTTCGGCGCCGCGCCACAGTGCGTGGCATTTGCCGAGCCAGCCGTCCGGCAGCGATTCGATGTGAAGAACATGCAGCCGATCGAACTCGGCGGCGAGCCGGTCGAGAATTTGAGGCGTGGCATCGGTCGAGCGGTCGTCGACCACGGTGAGATCGAGGGCAACATTTTGTTGGGCCAACAGCCAGCGCAGCGTTTGTTCGATCCGCGCCCCTTCATCGCGGGCCGCAACGATGACCGACACCGTCGGCAGTGGCTCATGGGGCAGTGGCTCAGGCGGCAGTGGCTCGGGAGGCAGTGGCTCGGGCAGTGGCTCATGCTCAGCGGAAGGCTTGCGCAGCGGTAGCGGGGGCGATGCCAGCAGGTTCACGAACACGGCCGCCGAAAGGAGCCACCAGCATCCGGCGGCAATGAGTACGACGTATTGCATGCAATAAGCTCGAAGTGCGGGCGGAGGAATTGGTGGGGCCGTGCCCGCGCAACCGCAGCCGGTTATAATAGCGTTTGCTCGTGCTCCCGTGGATCGTGGTCAAGTGGTAGCTTATCGGAACCTTCTTCGTGACCAAGTCTGACTCCGCAGCGTCTCGCTCAGCAACCGCAAACCGTCGCTCGGCGCAACCGGCGCCGCTTCGAATTTTGCTATTCGCGCTCGGATTGGCGGGAGGGGCGCTCATCGCTTGGGCGATCACCCGTGCTGCGATCGGCACGACCGCTCGTCAAGACGAGCACAAACCGGCTGCTCCGGCCGTGGTCAATGGGATGTTTCTGCCCACCAGGCCGAACAGGGGCCGATCGCCGTCGTCGGGGCCCGCTGGGATGGTTTGGATTCCTGGCGGCGAATTTTCGATGGGCTGCGACGATCCCCGCGATTTTGTTTGCGGTGGTTCGGAGCCGATGGCCGATGCGCGGCCGATCCATCGGGTTTATGTCGACGGATTTTGGATGGATGCGACCGATGTGACGAACGAGCAGTTTGCGAAATTCGTCGCTGCCATGGGTTATGTCACCATCGCCGAGCAGAAACCGAGGGCCGAGGATTTTCCCGGCGATTCACTTGAGAAGCTCGTGGCCGGCTCGACGGTGTTCACGCCTCCCCGCGAGCGCGTGCCGCTCGATGATTTCCGCCGCTGGTGGCGTTATCAGCAGGGAGCGAGTTGGCGCCATCCCGAAGGGCCGGGAAGCGATCTCAAGGGGCGGGAGAAATATCCGGTCGTGCATGTGGCCTATCCGGATGCGGTGGCCTACGCCCGCTGGGCAGGCAAGCGGCTTCCCACCGAAGCCGAGTGGGAATTCGCCGCACGCGGTGGACTCACAGGAAAGCCTTACGCCTGGGGCGATGAATTGCATCCCGGCGGGAAATACATGGCCAACACCTTTCAGGGCGAATTTCCTGTGAAAGACGAGGGCGCCGACGGTTTTCGCGGCCTGGCGCCCGTCGCGCAATTTCCACCGAACGGCTACGGACTGTACGACATGGCGGGCAACGTGTGGCAATGGTGCAGTGATTGGTATCGCCCCGATTACTATGCGCTGCTCGCGTCGAGCGATCGGGTCACTCGCAATCCGACCGGACCGTCCGACTCTTACGACCCGGCCGAGCCGGACATGCAAAAACACATCGAGCGAGGCGGATCGTTTTTGTGCACCGAGCAATACTGCACGCGCTACATCGTCGGCTCGCGCGGCAGGGGAGAAGTGAACTCGGCCAGCAACCATCTCGGCTTTCGCTGCGTAAAATCGCCGCGTGAAGTCGTCGGGCAATAGTAGACCGAACTACAGCCGCTCAATTCCAGCCGGCTTTCTCGCGCAAGAATCGCTCGAGCGCGTGGTTAAATGCCTCGGGATCCTCCAGCGGGCTGATGTGGCCCGCTCCAGGGATCACCACGAGCTCCGCATCCGCAATTCGCTCGGCAATGCCATGCATTTCGTCGGCGGTCGAAATCACATCGTGCTCGCCGACGACCACGAGCGTCGGCACTCGAATTTCAGCCAATGAAGCGGTCATGTCGGGCCGGGTTGCCATCGCGCCGAGAGCCGATGCGATCCCGATCGGCGAAGCGCGATGCATTGCGGCCACGGTGTCGGCGACGCACGGGCGCTGTTGGGCTATGGTTTCGGGGCCGAAGAATTTCGGCAGCATGGCCGCGACGACCGGTTCGGTTCCCTCGGTCAGCGTTCGCTTGGCCAATTCCGCGCGTCCGGCCGCGGCCTGCGGTGAATCGGCGATCGCACGCGTGTCGCACACCACGAGCGCGGCAAGCCGGCGGCCATGTTTCTTGCAAAACTGCCACGCGATGTAGCCCCCCATCGATAGCCCGCAGAACACGATCGGCCGATCGACCCCGAGCTGATCCAAAAGCGCGGCAAGGTCGTCGGCATAGGCGGCCATCGAGACGGCGGCAAGCTCCGAACCATCGTCGGGTGCGTTCGAGCTCTCGCCGAAACCCCGCAAATCGGGCGCGATCACCCGGCCATGGACGCTGAAATATTCGATCTGCTCACGCCACATCGTGTGGTCGAGCGGAAATCCGTGTACCAGCAGCAGCGCCGGCTTGCTAAACGATGGCTCGGCCTGAGACCGGCTACCGCCGCGATCTTCGAGCGCTAATGTAACATTGCCAACGGAAACACTCTTCATTGGAGGAAAACTCCGTGAACCCAGTCCTGGAGAAGTGCCGAGCCGCAATCGTGCCGGCGTCCAACGATTCTAACCAATCGAGGGCGCCGCTGCTGGGTTGTCCGGCAGCGAGCGTTTCCGTGCGGCGCCCCCTGCTGGACCAGCCAGCAGCGGCAGACGATCGTTGTTGTGGCGCCGCAGGGCGACGACTGGAGAATCGCGCCGCCGCAGTTTACGATTACGGCACATTTGAATCGCGAGCCGCATTCGTCGATTCTCAACCCACTGCCGACGAGGAGCCAACCGATGACAAAAATCCGAACCCTGCTGTTTTGCGCCGTTGCGTTAAGTTCGTGCAGTCCACTGCTTGGCTTCGATCTAACGGCCGAGTTGGCGAAGGCCAAACCGGGAGCCGTTGTCGATTTGCCGGCTGGCACCTATTCGGGCAGTTTCAAACTGCCGGCGGGTGTCACGCTTCGCGGCGCCGGCGATCAGAAGACAACGATCGACGCCCGCAATTCGCCGGTCGGCATTCGCGTGTTGGGATCGGCAACTCGCATCGAAAATCTGGCGATTCTGAATTCCGGAACCGGCATCGAGCTTTCCAACGTCGAGGATGTGCGGATCAGCCGTGTGATGATCTTGGGTGGAACGATCGGCATCGGCGCAACCAAGGTCACCAAGACGACGGTCGAAAACTCGATCGTTGCGCGGGCCCTGATCGGCGTTTCGCTAAACGGCCCGACCGATTGCTCCGTGGCAAACTGCACCGTGGCCACGGCCAACGCCTGCGGATTGACGGTGGCTGGGGCCGACAATACGGCAATTTTCAACAATATCGTCGCGGATGCCGGAACCGGAATTGTCGTCGGAGGCGAAAACAAGAACCTGGCCGTCGACTACAACCTCTATCTCGCTCTATCGACCGGAAAGATCGAAGGGCAATTGCAACGGCCGACACTGCCGACGTGGCGCGATGTATCGGGCGGGCTGGATGCCCATAGCATTCAGTTGAATGTCGCATTCGCCAATGCCAGCCAGAACGATTTTCATCCGGTTTCCCGGCTGGATTGGAATCCGGGCCGCATCTCGACCGCGGATTGGGGCACCGCCGAACTCGCCGGGCATCATGCTCCGGCGACGGATATGGATGGCCAGGGCCGCGTCGGGGCGGTCGATCTCGGGGCGTTCGAGTCGCCCGATTTGCCCGCTCGGCCGGCCGATGGGCAGTTCCAAATTTCCTCGGATGCCGGCTACAAGAGCGCCGGCCTTTTCGGACCCGACAATCGCGCCGTTTGCTATTTGTTTCAAGGCCTGCCCCTTAAGAAAGGGACGTATGGCTATGTCGTCCCGTCGCGAGATATGTTTGGCCGACCAATTCCGCCCGGGCGCTATGAGCTACGCGTTGTCGAGAGCACCGCGGCATGGGACTATCGCGGAATGACGGCCAACTCCGGGACCGACAACACGGCGACCAACTCGGATTCCGTGCACGTCGGTATCGTGGCATACGCGGCCGATGGCCAATTGCTGACCGCATCGGGCTGGAGCGAGCGGCACATCAATCTGCGGCTGAGCGATCCGGCGACCGCCAAAGCGCGTTGGATATTCGAAGGTTCGGCCGATAGCACCGGCCTGTGCATCAACGAAGCGGGAAAAATCTTCCTTGTGCGCAATGGCGCCGACCACAGCGTCGATATCTACAAGATCGATCCCGTGAGCGGCCAGCCGATTCCGCGGCCCGACGGCCGGCTTTATGTAAACCGGAAAGGGAAATTCAAGAGCCCGTATCTCGGCGGAATCGCCGAACTCGACGGCAAACTCTATGCCGCCGATCCGGCGGTCGACAAAGTTGATTTCGGCTCGGCCGACGGATTGCAATTCGAGAACTCGGCCGACGTTCTGAAGCCGAACAGCCCGTCGGCAGATCGCAAGCATAAGCTGCTTTGGCTGATCAGCAACCGTGAACGGATTCTTGCTCTGACGCCCGACGGCAAATCCGCGGTGCAATTCGGCGGAGTGCAAATGCCCTTGGCTTTGAGCGTGGCCGGCGATCGGCTCGCGGTCGCATCCGGACGGACTGGCAAGATCCATATCTTCGACCTTGCCAATCCGCAAAGCCCGAAGGAGCTGAAAACGCTTGGCCGTGGCGATGGCCCG
Source organism: Pirellulales bacterium (assembly GCA_036267355.1). Classification (NCBI taxonomy): domain Bacteria; kingdom Pseudomonadati; phylum Planctomycetota; class Planctomycetia; order Pirellulales; species Pirellulales bacterium. The sequence continues at coordinate 8,076 of DATAWG010000054.1, forward strand.
TTCGGAAAATGGCTCCCGGATCGCTTCCACTTTCAAGCCCATCCGCAAAATCGCAACAATGCGAATGTGAGTGTCGGGCTTTCGAGCGATGGCTCGGTGGCGGTGCGCGATGCGTCGGGACGGGTGGTCAGCTTCGACCCCGATGGCCATGTGCTGCACGACGGGTTTGCGGTTTGGGGCGGCGATCCGGCGATAGCGCCTTTCGTCGGCGACACGAAGCTGCGCGTGTTCGATACCTCGGCCGCGGCGTCGTATTTCATCGATCCGCGGAGTGGAACATGGGAGCCCGATGCGTATTGGGGGCTTCCGGCAATGGTTCAACCAAGCATTCGCGGTTTCTTTAGCGCCGGCGGCAAGAACTTCGGCGTCTTTACGTGCCAAAATCCCGTAAAAAACGGCGGAGAACAGGTGCTGATCGCGAGCTACGACAATCCGGTCGTTCGGGCGGTGGCGATCTATCGGCGCAACCCGCACGGCGGTTGGCTGCATTTGCGCGATACGAATGGCGACGGGCGAATCGACGAGAAAGACGGGCCGGGCGAGCCGGTGCTGGATACCTCGGGCAAGCCGGTCACCGCGTCGCTCACCGGCCGGTTCATGTTCGTCGAGCGCGATGGAACGATCCTCCATTCCGAGCCGCAAATCGCGATGCGCTGGAAATTCAAGGGGATCGGCGCTGGCGGCGAACCGACCTACGAATTCGGCAGCGACATGATCTTCACGGCCAAGGATCCCGTGGTGCCCAGCCCCTATTTCTTGGACCAGACCGACGACCTTCGCTGCGCCTCGACGGCCCGCATGGCGCCCGATGGCGGAATTTGCGCTGCGATCAATCTCCGCCACACGCCGAACGGCATGGGCCTGAGCAACAGCGGCGCCACGGATCTGGCCCGCTGGAATGCCGACGGCAATCTGCGCTGGTTGCGCACCGTGAACGATTACTCGCCGATTCAAGGAGTCGAGCCATTTCCGGGCGTGACGATTTCCAGTTGGGGCCATCAGGCCGAATTCATGGCCCTCGACGACGACGGATTGGAACTGGGCCGGTTCGGATTTCCGGCCGCGGTCAAGTGGAGCGGCTTTTGGGTCGATCATCCGCAGGAATGGGATGCCGCGAAAGATCCGGACGGAAATGTGGAAGTCGTCATCGGCGACTACATGCAGAATTGCCATCATTGGATGACGGTTCGCAATCTGACGGCGGTCAAACGAAGCAGCTTTCCGCTAACGATCAGCGATGCAAAGACGCATGAACTTGCCTTCCGCCCGCCGCAATTGCACGAGCCGGCCGGAAAGGCAAAATCGCCGGAAATCACGATCAAGCGGCTCGGCGGCCCAATGCCGATCGACGGCAATATGCAGAAATGGCGAAGTTTCCCGCCGCAGATTCTGATGACTCCGCAAACCGCCGTCGGCCGGATCGACGGCCCCGCGGATTGCAGCGGCGTCATCCGCCTCGCCTATCACGACCACGATCTCTACGGCCAGGCGATCGTGTTCGACAACGTGGTGAGCTTCCATCAGCCCGCCAGCCGGTTCTACCAGGAAGACAGTTTGCAATTCTGCGTCAACGGATTCATGACCGGTTTCGCCTTCAACGTCGCGCAGACGATCGACAAAGGGCCGATCCTGTTTCGAAACCGGTTTTTCTTCGGCGCGATGGATCTCGAGCTCGATCCAAAACTCGCCCCGCGGATCGTCAAGAAGTTCGCGAATGCGAAAGACATCCCCGAGCGGCAATACATCGAAAGCATCTACGGCGTCGATCTTTCGAAAAGCCCGGGCTACGTTGTAGAGTTCAAGCTCCCGCTCGACGCCAACACCTACAAAGGCGATGAGAAGATTATCCCGCCGGTGGAATCGGGGAAATGGTTTTGGCTCGGCTTCATGCTGAACGACAACGACGTGCCCGGCACCGACGTGCAGCGCTTCATCGCCTGGCCGGCGACATTCGGCATGTTCAATCCGCAGGAGGCCGGCGCGAAAGCGTTCTTCGAATAAGGATAAACCGGAAAACACTCCCGGCGATTGCGGCCGGATGGGTGCCATGCCCCACGATTTTGCATCACCCACAAGATTCATTTAGCCGCGCGTTCCCGAGTGACCGGCGAGGGACGAATTGTGATCCGGCGTCCGCCGGTAAAACAAATTGCCCTCCTGAGATCGCGCTGATTGCACACGAAAGCTGAGCCTGAAAGGCTCATTCCGTCAGACCAGGGCGGAGCCGCGCAAGCGGCGTAGCCCTGGGTAGGTGATTGCTAGAATCCGCCTTTCAGGCCGACGCGTTTCAGGTTGCTCAGCACGAATGTCGTGGGCAATACTAAGTGCCGAGCCGTGGGCATGGCACCCCGAATTCCAATTGCCGAGTTGCTTCTCTGCATCGGCTAGTCGGCCAGCTACGGCGCGACTAGAGCAGGCCGTAGGTCGAAAGCGTTTTGCGCAGTTTGCCTTCGCTGGCGGCATCGAGGGCGGTCATCGGCAGCCGCAGTTCGCCGGTGTCGCGGCCCAAGAGATGCATTGCCGCTTTGATCGGAATCGGGTTGGTGGCCAGGCCGAGCATGTCGCGGCAGAGCGGGAACAGCTTGCGATGCCAGCGCTGGGCTTCGGCGATATTACCCGCTTCGAACGCACTGACAAGCGCCATCACGTCGCGCGGGACGACGTTTCCGGCCACGGAAACGACCCCGCGCCCGCCGACGGCCATGATCGGCAACGTCAGGCTGTCGTCGCCGCTGAGCACCGTCAGATTGGTTTGCGAGATGATCTGCGACGCTTGATCGAGCGAGCCGGTCGCTTCTTTCACGATCGCGATGTTTTTCAACTCGGCCAAGCGGATGATCGTTTCCGGTTCGATATTCTTGCCGGTCCGGCCGGGAATATTGTAGATGCAAAGCGGAATATCGACGGCCTCGGCCAGGGCCTTGAAATGTTGATAGAAGCCTTCTTGCGTCGGCTTGTTGTAATACGGCGCGACCAACAGCGCGGCATCCGCCCCTTGCTTTGCCGCCCAGCGTGTGAGCCGCAAGGCTTCGCGAGTGCTGTTCGAGCCGGTGCCAGGCATGACCTTGATGCGGCCGGCCGCGATTTCGACCACCGCGGCGATGATTCGCTCGTGCTCTTCGTGCGACACCGTGGGAGATTCGCCGGTGGTGCCGACGGGGCAAATGCATTTCGTACCGGCCGCAATCTGGAATTCGACCTGCGTTCGCAGGATCGCCAAATCCAGTTCGCCATCCTTGAACGGAGTCGTGATCGCAACCGATAAGCCGGCAAACGCTTCGCCTTTGGTGGACATGAGGAAGGGTGAGGCTGAGGGTGAAGGTGAGGGGTGAGGGGTGAGGGGACAGGGACGGCGGCCTGCGCGGGCCGCACTTATCATAGGAAACCGTGCTAGTGGCTGCAATTCGCCGCGCTACGCTGGTCGCGCGGTGCTTCGCCTTTCCGCCCGCGCTTCCTCCGCGTCCTCCGCGACTCCGCGTGAGACTGCTTCGTCCCGCGGCTTCCGAGAGTCACGAAATTAGTTGCTTCATCTCACGGACCGCTTGCGGCAGGCCGACCATTACGGCCCGGGAAATGATGCTGTGGCCGATGTTCAATTCCGAAATGCCTTCAAGCTCGGCCACCGGGCAGACGTTGTGATACGTCAGCCCATGGCCGGCATGGAGCGTAAGGCCATTCTTGCGCACCAAGCCGGCCGCCCAGGCGAGCGCCGCCAATTGGTCGGCTTGGGGCTTGCCGGGGGCGGCCAAGGCATAAGCGCCCGTGTGCAGTTCGACCGCGTCGGCGGCCAAATCCGCGGCCAAGTCAATCTGTTTCGGATCGGGATCCAGAAACAGGCTGACGACGATCCCCGCGTCGCGCAGCCGGTGAATGGCGTCGGCAACGGCCGGGCAATTGCCGATCGCGTCGAGGCCCCCTTCCGTGGTCACTTCCTCGCGCCGCTCGGGCACCAGCGTGGCCTGATCGGGCCGCACACGGCAAGCGATCGCCAACACATCTTCATTCGTCGCGAGTTCGAGGTTCAGCTTGACCGTGACCGTTTGGCGGAGAATCTCTAAGTCGCGATCCTGAATATGCCGGCGGTCTTCGCGGAGGTGGATCGTGATGCCGTCGGCGCCGCTCATCTGAGCCAACGCGGCCGCCCACACCGGATCGGGCTCATTCGTGCGCCGAGCCTGCCGCAACGTAGCAACGTGGTCGATATTAACGCCGAGGTGAGGCACGGAGGAAGGGGCGAGGGGCGAGGGGCGAGGGGCGAGGGGCGAGTAAGGAAAATTGGCCGCGCGTGGGGAAACTACTATCCTCAATCGTGGTTTCGTTGTCCAGCGGCGCCGGCCTCCTGCTGACTCGCCCCTCGCCCCTCGCCCCTCGCTGGACGGCCGGACGGACACGATCTTATAAAAGCCCTCGACTTCCGCCCGGCGGTCCGTTAGACTTTGGGGCTTGTCGCATTTTCCTAATCCTAGCCCCTAACCCTAACCCCTCGCCATGTACGCGATCATTTCCGACGGCGGACGACAA